>CAZEHS010000084.1:0-13812 GCA_964511875.1 uncultured Peptostreptococcaceae bacterium | reverse complement strand
AATAATGTCACGAATCAATCTCAATATAGACGGGATCGAGCTTTCGGCCTTCAAAGGCATGACCATCCTACAGGTGGCTCAGGAGAACGGCATCGATATCCCTAATCTTTGCAACAACGATAAACTGAAAGTTTACGGTTCCTGCGGCCTCTGCGTCGTGGAAGTGCAGAACAACCCCCGCCTGGTACGTGCCTGTGCAACGGATGCAGCGGACGGCATGGTGATCCGCACGCTGACCGACAGGGTGAAAGAATCCCGTAAGACCAGCCTTGAGCTGATGTTCTCAAACCACACCGGTGACTGTAAAGCTCCCTGTTCTTTAGGATGTCCCGGCAACGTTGATGTACAGGGATACGTGGGTCTTATCGCCAACGGCGAATATCGCGAGGCCGTCAAAGTCATCAAGGAAAACCTTCCGCTGCCTGCCAGCGTAGGCCGTGTATGTCCTCACCCCTGCCAGACCGAATGTCGACGGGGCACGCTTGAGGATCCTATTTCCATAGCCTGGCTGAAGTACTATGCAGCGGATGTGGATCTGGCTTCAGAAAACCCATATCTTCCCCCGATAGCTCCGGAAACAGGCAAAAAGATAGCCGTCATCGGCGGCGGTCCCAGCGGACTTTCCGCAGCGTTTTTCCTGCGCACAAAAGGGCATGATGTTGTGGTTTATGAGGCCATGCCTGAATTCGGCGGCATGCTGAAGTACGGCATCCCGCTGTATCGTCTTCCCCGCGAAGTGGTTCTCGGCGAGGTGGATGTCATCCGGAAAATGGGCGTTAAACTGCTGCCTAATATCCGTATTGGCCGGGATATCGAGCTGTCTCATATCCGGAAGAATTTTGATGCTGTCTATGTGGCAATCGGCGCATGGAAAAGCTCGACGATGCGTGTCCCCGGGGAAGACCTGGACGGCGTTTTCGGGGGAATCGAGTTCCTCAATAAATTCTCCATCAATCAACCGATCAGGACAGGCAAACGGATCGCCGTAATCGGCGGCGGAAATACCGCAATGGATGCGGCCCGCACCTCCCTGCGCCTCGGCGCAGAGAAGGTTTACTGCATTTACAGACGAACCAAGTCCGATATGCCCGCCGTTGACGTAGAAATCTTAGAAGCGGATGAAGAAGGCGTTGAGTACAAATTCCTGCTGAGTCCTGTGGAAGTCATCGGAGACGGGAACGGAAAGGTATCCGCCATCAAACTTCAGAAGATGGAAGTGGTGCCCGGCGGCAAAGGCGGCAGGAACACGGTGGTTCCCATTGAGGGGGCATTTGAATCGATCGAAGTGGACTCGATCATCGTTTCAGTCGGGCAGGCTCTGGATATCACTGGCCTGGAAGAACTGGAACTTAATAAATGGAAGAATATCAACGTGGATCTCGGCACTCTGCAGACCAACCTCGAAGGCGTTTTTGCAGGCGGAGATGCCGCAGATGACGGCGCTACCATCGCCATTGATGCCATCAATGATGGAAAGAATGCTGCCCGCGTGATCGACTCCTATGTCAAAGGCAATATCCAGCCCATACCGGTACCAAAATACTCAAAACGATACAATCTGACAGCGGCTGATTTTCCAACCATCCAGCTTCAGAAGCCTGCCTATATGGGCCATGAGCATCCAGAAGACCGTAAAAACAACTTCGAAGAAGTGGTTCACGGGTTCACTGAAGCAAGTGCGCTGGAAGAGGCAAATCGCTGTCTGGAATGCGGATGTATGGATTTCCAGGAATGCAAACTCATCGATTACGGTTTGAAGCATGATGCCGATCCTGCCACCTTCCCATCTGAAAAGCCTTCTTATGAGATCGTTAAGGAAACGCCCTTCATTCTGCGGGATCCCAACAAGTGCATCCTCTGCGGCATGTGCATACGCACCTGTGAAGAGGTCATGGACGTGGGCATCCTTGCATTCAGCAGCCGCGGCTACGACGCAACTGCCCAGCCGGCATTCGAAAAAACGATGACCGAGACCGATTGCATCGCCTGCGGCCAGTGTGTAAGCGTATGTCCGACCGGTGCGTTGTCGGAGATACCGTTTATCCACAAACCGGTCCCTATGACATGTACACGTACCGAAACCGTCTGCGCCCAGTGCGGTGTGGGTTGTAAAACTGTGGTCGAAACCAGGGCCAACAGCGCTGTCCGCATTCTTCCGCTGAAGCCTCAAGCTGGTAAACGTCCGGACTCAACAGAAGGCATTCTCTGTGCCAAAGGCCGTTTCGGTTGGGGCTTCGATAAGTCACAGCGCATCACTTCACCCATGATAAGGAAGAACGGACAGTTGGTAGAAGTCAGTATGAAGGATGCACTCCTCCATGTGGCCAAGAAATCCCAGAGTCTCAACCTCATCCACGGGAAAAACTCTTTGGCCATGGCTGTATCAGACCGCCTGACCAACGAGGAAGCCTGGATGCTGAACAAGGCAGGCCGGGAACAACTAACCACGGATCTGGTGTTCAGCTTCAACCAGAAGTCTAGCGGCGTTGCCGATGTACTGGGCGTTGATGCCTCACCTAACCTCATTGAGGAACTGGCCCATGCTGAGTTCATACTGATGGTTGGGACCAATATCGTTGAGGACCACACCATTGCAGGGCTCAGCGTTAAAAAAGCCGTAGAGAAGCACCGCACCCTGGTGATCCTGAATGATCAGGCTTCACAGGCAGACCGATTGGCGAAACTCTGCGTGAACGATCTGACCGACCTGTCGATTCTTCGTGAGATAGCACTATACGTGGCTCAGAACCACAATAAGGTCAAACGGCATCCCACAGCGATGAATACGGAAGAAATCGCCGCCTTTGTGGATACCCTGAGCGGTGTGAGCATTTCAGACACAGCCCGGGAAATCGGTGAAAACTACCTGAAAGCCCTTAATGGAATGATTGTCTTCGACACAGCCCGGGTTAACCGTGAAGCGGCACGCCTACTGGCTGGCATTGCAGCAATTTCCGGACATCTGGGCAGCGCCAAGAACGGAATCGTCATGCTGCGTCCCAACGGCAACTCACAGGGGATTCTCGATATGGGCATTCGCTCGGATTCTGAAGAAGTCCTTAAAGTGATTGCTTCAGGACAGGTCAAAGGCCTGTTGGTATTCGGCGAGGATCTGGACAGCGCCCTGGCGAAAACGGTGCGGGCTCAGGTAGAGTATCTGGTCGTACAGGATGCGGTGATGACCGAGCTGGCAGCCAGTGCCGATGTGGTCCTTCCTATGGCCCTGCCGCTTGAATCCTCAGGAACCATCACATCAACTGACAGGAAGATCCAGACGCTCACCAGGACTCTGATTCCAGCATACCCTCTCCAGAACTGGGAGATGATCCAAGCTCTGGTGAACCTGTATACTACAAATGCATCTTTTAACTCAGTGGAAGAAATAACCGCGGAGATCCTGCGCACGAATCCGATTTACAATCCCCTGCGCAAATATGTTGAAAACAGAACAACGGCCTACTGGACACAAGGGCCCAGCCGAGTTCTTTACGACAACACGGCAAAAGGGTCTGCCAGCCCGGATTGGAAAGTCCTTTCCACTGCCGCACCGGCTTTTGTACCGTACCAAAGCACTGATGTCACCCGCCGGCTATTTGCCAGCCTGATGGAAAGCTACGAAAAAAAATGCAGCGGGGACTGCGGCGGCAAATGTGACTGCTCAGGGGTCTGTTAAGAATCAGTTTTCATGAATTTTTAAGATTTGCTTCACCTGATGTTCACAATTGGATGTTATAGTTTAACCATGGATTCTGAAAAAGAACCCACACACCCTGTAATGCGGCAGACGGCTTGGGAAGGCCCGGTGCTGCATCACAGGGTGTTTCTTTTTTGGCTTGATTTATGGTTACTTTTATCTGGAACCGGGTATACACTATGTAGAACTTAAATCTGAAATACAGAAAGGGTGGGACTATGGATCAGATACTGATTGAACTTGAAGCGCGAAAGGAAGCCCTGGAAAAGGAATATCATGATGCCATGTCACGGTACCGATCAGATTTGCTTAAACTTGAGCACGAGATCGTAGAACGAAGCAAGGCGATCAGCCGCACCGTCCATGGTACAGAAGCTCCCGAGGACGGCTGGAATGCAGAGCATGAAGGTGTTGTGAAGATTGATAAACGTGAAGGGGAGCATATGTTTGAACGTGAGAAGGTCTATGACGGGGGTACGGAAAATCAATGAAAGCGGTCATCAATGTGAAGCTTGTACTTGAGGATCAGGTTCTGAATAACCGGATCCTTTTTTATGATGAACGGATAGAAGAAATCGTACCTGAGCAGCATCATAAAGACCTTTCAGGCATGGACGTGCTGAATGGAGGCGGTCTCTATCTTTCTCCCGGACTGATCGATCTGCATATTCACGGACTGGCAGGGGTCGATGTGATGGACGGGACTAGGGATTCTCTGGATATAATGGCCAAGAGCCTGGCATCCCAGGGGGTTACTGCTTTTCTTCCCACTACAATGACAGCTGAACCGGCTGCCATCAGTACTGCTGTTCTCGCTGTCCGTCAGTGGATCAGGAATCCTGGGCCAGGAGCGGAACTGCTGGGTGTCCACTTGGAGGGCCCTTTCATCAGCTCTCGGTATAAGGGCGCCCAGAACCCTGAATTCATAAGGACTCCGGATTACAGCATGGTGGAACCCTGGCTGGATGTCATCCGTATCATCACTCTCGCTCCTGAAACAGAGGGAGCCGAGGAATTCATTCGGCAGATCAGGCAGAACAGCGCAGTCGTACTTTCCATCGGTCATTCCGATGCCACCTGCGAGCAGGCACTTGAGGCTTATGAGGCCGGAGTCCGGCACATCACTCACTGTTTCAATGCGATGAGCCCCTTTCATCACCGCGCCCCAGGCGTGGTTGGGGCAGCGCTTGGCTGGCCTTTTACCACTGAGATCATCTGTGATGATGTCCATGTGAACCCGGTATTCTATCAGGGCCTTTTAAATATCAAAGGTTTGGAAAAGGTGATACCGGTAACCGACTGCATGCAGGCTGGAGGGCTTCCTGATGGAAGCTACTCCCTGGGCGGGCAGCAGGTCACTGTCAGGGACGGCGCCTGTCGCCTCCAGGATGGCACTTTGGCCGGAAGCACACTGCGTCTCAATCAGGCCCTGAATAATCTGAAGCGAAGAACCAACCTTACCTTACCCCAACTCGCATCCCTTGCCAGCCGCAATCCCGCTAAGGTTCTGGGGGTTGATAAGGATCGGGGAACCCTGGCCATCGGAAAACTGGCGGATTTCTTCCTGCATGATGAGGACTTCAATGTAATGAAGACGGTTGGGAAAGGGAAAATGATCTTTGCAAAATAAGTGATCAATGCACTTGTTTACTCCCCCTGTCACTGCGTGACATCCCCCTCTTGAGGGAGACGAGTTTCAGGTTCAACTTGCCTTCCTCAAGAGGAAGGTGGCAGCGGAGCTGACGGAAGGAGTAATCTTCCTATTCTCTATGTAACGGTATTACTTATAAAAGGCAGGCATCCAAATGAAAATCCTCATAACCGACGATTACGAGCAAATGAGCCGTTATGCGGCCCGAATTCTGGCTAGTCAGCTTACTTTAAAGCCGAACAGCGTTATCGGACTGGCAACGGGCGGAACGGTCACGGGGATGTATCAGCGCCTCATCACCCTGCATCGTGAAGACGGTCTTGATTTTTCTAAGGCCACGGTATTCAACCTGGACGAATACTGCCCGATCGACCCTGACGATCCCCAGAGCTACCATACATTCATGCGGGAGCGGCTGTTCAATCATGTGAATTTTTCGGCGGGAAGCACACATATCCCTAATGGTCTTGCTGATGATGTGGAAGCAGAATGCCAGCGGTATGATGCCAGGATCCTACAGGCTGGCGGTATTGATATCCAGGTGCTGGGCATAGGCCGCAACGGCCATATCGGATTCAACGAACCGGATATCAAATTCGAAGCAGGGACACATCAGGTAACCCTCGATGAACAGACCATTCAGGACAATGCACGATACTTTTCATCCGTGGAGGCAGTGCCCAAACGGGCAATCAGTATGGGCATTAAGACAATAATGCATGCCAGACGGATTCTATTGCTTGCCAGTGGCCTTGAAAAAAGCGAAGCTGTCCATCGGATGATATACGGTAAAATCACTCCTGCGCTGCCTGCTTCCATTCTCCAGCTTCATCCTGATGTGATCCTGGTCCTCGACAGAAGCGCAGCAGCAAGGCTTCCGGAACAGCCGGAAAGCATATGACGAAAAAAATACCACTCTCGTTGAGAGTGGTATTTTTAGTTGTTCATCATTATAAAACAGCTTATGATATTAGCTGGAAAATGTCATATCCCTAAAATGGCAAATTATTCAGGATGCAAATCGGTTTGCAGGCATGTATAATGGTTATGCGCTCAATGAGGCTATTGTTCTGAAAGAGAGGTGTTTGACTGCATGGAGAGCCAAAGGACTAAGAATCACTGGGGTCGTAAGCAGTTGTTTATGATGATGTTCATTTATGCAGGAATGATCATCGCGTTCGTTGTGGTCTCATACACTATCCTGATTAAGGATCTTAAGTCCGATTTAGGCAACAAGGCCATGGTTCTGGCCATGGAAATCAGTTCATGGATGGATATGGATCAACAGGAATTCGACCGTCTGGTGTCTCTGAACTTCTCTCAACTGATAGCGGATCCGACAAATCTGGAATTTGAAGAAAAAACCCGCGAAGTCATGGTGAAATCGGAGATCAAGTACATCTATCTGCTTAGTGTACTGCCCCAGGAAAGGGCAAAATATCACATAAAGGCTGAAGAAACACAGGACTATGATGTCCCGGAGGGAACTCCTCTGACAGGCATCTACGTGCTTGATTCGGTTCAGAGTGATGCCCTTCGCCAGGAAGATGCCGGTGGATTCAATTACGAGGACAGGATCCGATATACGATCATTCAGCCTGAGATCCTTCAGCTAATGAATGAAAAGGAACCTGCTTTTATCCTCAACACGGACGAGTGGGGAACATATCTGACGGGATTCGCCCCCTATTATAGCGATGATGGCGATTATCTGGGGATGATCGGTGTCGATCTTTTTCCTGATAAATATTACGCCTACATAAAACGAAGCATGGGAATATTCGGCGGGTTTTTATTCATGCTTTTCCTCACCGGACTAATCTTTTCAAAGCTGTTAACGAGAGTATGGAATGCAGAGGAACGTATCCGCCTTGAAAATGAATTGGCTAACATGGACTCTCTGACTGGTCTTATGAACCAGCGCTGCTTCAATGGTCTTCTTATCCACGAATATGCGGTCTGTCGACGGGAAGGGATCCCTCTGACCCTGATGCTGGCTGATATGGTAAATTTCACCCAATTCAACAGTATCCAGGGTGAACCGGCAGGCAACCAAGCATTGAAAGCAACCGCTGAATACCTTTCTACACAAGTCAAACGGAGCTCAGATGCCCTTTGCCGATTCGGAGGCGATGAGTTTGGAATGTTCCTGCATAACACAGAAGCCGAGAATGCAGTCACCTTCGCAGAGTCCATACTGAGCGGATCACCTCATCCATTCGCACTTGGGATTCTGGTGATCATGCCCGAAAAGGCGATCAATCAGGAAGTGATTCTTGAAAAAATGAAGGAAGCTGTAGAGCATGCCAAAAAGGCGGGTTTGCGAAAATATGCCATTATGGATGAGACCCGTTGATATGAAGAGATTCTCCGAAAGCCAGCTCATAAGCCCGGCCCATTGAAATTCCGATGGGTTCACGGATGATGAGGCTGGCTTTTCTGTCAATGGGTGTGGCATCCCTGTTCATCAGCACCAAAGTGCTTCCGGTGAAATATGAAAGGAAACTGGCTGCCGGATATACAGCAAGGCTGGTGCCACCCACAATCATTACATCTGCAGCGGATATGGCAGAAATTGCGGACTCCACAACTTCTGAATCCAACTGCTCTCCGTAAAGCGTAACGTCCGGTCGAAGCATGCCATTGCATTTCAGGCAATGAGGTACCATGGTTTCCGAAGTGAACATGGCAGCGCCTGGATACGGGGTTTTGCACCGGATACAGCTGGATCTTGTCATGGAACCGTGGAGCTCGATGACATTCAGGCTTCCCGCAGCCTGGTGGAGACCATCAATGTTCTGGGTTATGACGGCCTTAAGGATTCCCCGCTGTTCCAGTCGAACGAGCACATCATGCGTTTGGTTGGGCATCGCATCCGGATAATAAAGCTTGGATTTCAAATATTCATAAAAGACATCAGGCTGCTGCATCATACAGTCATGACTCAGCAGGTATTCAGGATCCAAATCGCGGAAACGGGTGCTGTACAGGCCGTCTTTTGAACGAAAATCAGGAATGCTGCTCTCTGTAGAAGTGCCCGCACCCCCGAAAAAAACAATGGACTGACGGTTCCTGAAAATGTCGGCCAGCTTTTCAATCGATTCATTGGAAGATTTCATAAGAATCACCTCACTCATTATTGTTCAATACCTTATTATACAGCAATTTCCTTCAAGGGAGAGATGCCCGCACTTAGCCCGCAATGACAAAATCCTTGAACAGAGTTATACTCAGAATAGGCCAGACCATATTTGAAAGGGACCAAGCCGATGCGCAGAGCCAAAACCATTGAATTGCTTCTTATGAGTGTCCTGATTGTCCTCATATCCTATGCATTCCAGACGACACGGTTGATAAAAAGTCATCCGGGGGCGGAAACCCCGCTTGGGCAGGATAGTCCTGTCTATCATTTCGCAGTTATCTCGGATGATACGGCCTCATACTCATGGACCACTTACCTTACAGGTCTTCAGAATGCAGCTGTGATAAAAAAAGTTGTCGTGGAGGTCTATCCCGTTGCAGATGCAGCTGTTTCCACTGAGTTGGAAAAGGCATTCGAGATGGCGGCATTGTCCAAAGTAGACGGTATTCTGGTAAAGTTATCGAATAACCAGTTAGCCAGGGATCAGATCCGTCAATGTCATGACAAAGGAATCCGTGTGGTTACAATCGGGAATGATTCGCCGGACAGTCAGCGTGATGCGTATATCGGAACGAATAAGTTCAACCTCGGTCAGACCACTGCAGGGATCATAGATGAAGCGAATGAAACCCCTGCGGAAGTCCTTCTGATTCTAAGCAGTGAGTACACTGACCAGAACGGCGCCTCATCAAACAGCTACCTGAACGGCATCCATGAATATAACTCACAGAATCCTAGCATCAGTTCTCTTTCAGTGGAATACTCATCGAAGAAAAGGGCAGAACTGATAATAAACGATCTGATTTATCGTCAGGAAATCCGAACAGTCGTATGTACGGATCCGATAGATGCGCTGCGTGTCGTAAAGGTGCTGATTGATTTGAACAAGGTCGGTCAGATCCAGGTCATCGCCAGCGGTGAGATTCCGGAAATTCTTGATTATCTGAAGAAAAAGACCATCTATGCCAGTGTGGTGGAAGATTATGCTTCCCTGGGCGAATTGAGTGTGGAAGCCTTGCACACCCTGATGCTGAATGACAGGCAGTCTGCCTACATCAATATTCCCATCAAGGTTCTAACGCAGGAAAATACGGACGGCAGGTGACCCATGGGGAAAATTCGTGCGTTTCTTAAAAGTGACGGGATACGGAACAGGGTGGCGAACTTCACGCTGATTATGCTTCTGTGCCTGATAACCGGATATGTTGCAGTTTTTTATGTCACAATCCAGTTAAGCAACAATATCAGCGAGATGTTCCGTCAAAGTCTGGTTCTTGAATCCGTTACGGAATCGTTGGATGATTTCCAGAGTAATCTGGAGAGCTATCTGAACACCAAGGATTCAGATGCATTCGTAGCCTATCTTCAGAATTATAATCATCTGTCCAGTCTGAGACAGGAACTGGGCGGCAGACTTTCCTGGCGGGAGGAGCAGCTCCTGGGCAGCAATATCGGCAATATCCTCGATGCCATATTGGAATCGGCATCACGGGCTATCGATTCCAAACGGGGCAGGAATACACCCAGCTACATTGAAGCATTCAATGAGGTCCAAAGGTATTCAGGGTATGTTAATGCGGATATCAACAGGATACGCGAGATGGAGTTCAGCGGGAACCTCCAGGATTACCTGCTGCTTTCCAAACGCATTGAAAACCTGAAGGGGGTATTCATAGCCATGACCGGTGTCATCGTGGCACTGAGCATGGTGTTCATCTACGATTTCACCCGCAGGCTTACGGACCCCATCGAAAAGCTTTCGCACTATGCAGGCGAGATATCGAAGGGAAACTACAGTGTAGAGCTCAGCAGTGTCGGTGCATACCGGGAAGCGGATCTTCTGACTAAAACACTTACTGATATGGCAAAAAGCATAAAGAATTATATCGGCGAGCTGCAGGACAAGGCAGATATGGAAAACCTGCTGCGACTTTCAGAAATTGAAAATCTGAAAAACAAGAATCTTCTCAAAAATGCCGAATATACTGCCCTGCAATCCCAAATCAATCCCCATTTTCTTTTCAATACACTGAACGCAGGCACCCAGCTTGCCAATCTTGAGGACGCGGAAAAGACAGGGGAGTTCATGGAGAACCTTGCAGCCATGTTCCGCTACAACATACAGAGTCTTGACAACAAGGTATCGCTTAGTGATGAGATCGATAATGTCCAGAACTACTGTCATTTGATGAAGGTCCGTTTCGACGATATGATCCGATTTGAGTTTGACGTCGAGAATCCTTCAGATGTGGTGAAGATGCCGCCACTGATATTGCAGCCATTGGTTGAGAATGGATTTATCCACGGCTTCAAGAACATGGAAGAACCCGGTGTCATATCCATTCAGGTACGCCAGTTTTCAGACCATGTGCGGGTACTTATACGGGACAATGGGCATGGAATTCCTAAGGAAAAGGTACGTCTCCTTAATGAAACCGGTTTCAGGGTGGATGATAATGGTTCAGATCATACGGGCCACACCACCGGATTGGGCCTTGGTAACGTTTATGAACGGCTCAGATATTTTTATGATCGGGATGATGTGCTATCCGTTCGCAGTGTGGAGAATCAGTTCACTGAAATGCAGGTTAAATTGTATCTGAAATCGGAGGAATTAAATGGTTAGGCTGCTGGTAGTCGATGACGAGAAGATTGTATTGGATTCAGTGATCTACATGATCAGTTCCAGCTTTGATAATATTTCCGTTGAGACGGCCAGAAACGGCAAAGAAGGGCTGATCAAGCTTGACAGCTTCAAACCGCATATCCTGATGACGGATATCCGCATGCCGGGAATAACCGGTCTTGAGCTTATCAAAAAAGCGCGGCTGACCGATCATGCGGTTAAAATCCTGATTGTGACAGCGTTCGAAGAATTCGAATATGCCCGTGAGGCTTTCAAATACGATGTTGAGGATTATATTCTCAAGCCACTTGGCAAGAAAAAGCTCGTGGAGGCACTGAACAAGACACTTCTGAAAATTGAATCAGAAAAGGCCCGGCGGGACGAAGAGCTGGAAAGCATCGAGAAATATTATGCATCCATCAGTCTGGTTGAAAGCAATTTCTTCCAGTCCATTATGCTTAACAGGGATTTGACAAAAGCGCTTCTTCAATACCGTGGCCTTCTGACAATCGACCTTGAAGAAGGATACATGCTGGCGCTGGAATTCCGGACATTGGAAGATGATGCCCCGCCGGATCAAGTCAGTACCTGGACCATGCGTCTCGGTGACTCCTGTGATTATCTGAAAGGTCATGTGAAATATCATTATGATGCAATTGTCAGCAATGTGGTATTCAACCGGATTTTCGTCTATATGGAAGCATCAGAAGGAAAGATTCATGAGGAATCCATGATTTTCTGGACCAATATCCATGACAGTCTGCTTAAAAAATTCGGGTTGAAGGCGCGGATTGTGGTGGGTCCTGTCAGACCCATTCAGGCTGTGGCGGAGTCATATAAGGAATGCCTGATGCTGCTTAATACTGCAGAAGCCAACGTGACCCTCTGGAGGGAAACGCCCCATGGCAATTACGACCCAGCTGTGTTCCGTCAGGTTTCCGGGCGAATCCACGAGCAGTTCCAGACTCGGAGCAGAAAAACCCTTGAAACGTTCCAGGAATTGAAGGAAGTCTATTTTTCCATGGCTCGGGGCCAATATGGTGCGGAGGCTGCAGAATCCATGCTGATGGAGCTGCTGATACTGCTGGTTAACCAGTGCAGGATAAACGGATGCGCACTGAACGGCGATCTGGCAGGAACGGACTACATGAAGACCTATGGGCTCAAGACAACCTTCGGTAAAATCGCATGGTTTGAAGAAGTCCTGAGCGGGCTTCTGGAGGAAAACATCCGGCTAGGGTCCGGCAGCTGCACTGAGCTGGTCTGCAGAACCCTTGAAAGGTTGAAGGAGGGATACTCCCAGGAAATAAGCCTGGAAGAAATCGCCCAGACATTAGGTGTCACGCCGCAGTATCTCAGCAAGATTTTCCGCCAGGAAACAGGACGGACGTTCAAAGAGCACCTGATCGATCTGCGAATCAGTGAGGGACGGCGTCTGCTGAGAGAAACAACTCTCAGTGCCCGAGAAATCAGTTATGCTGTCGGGTACAATGACCCCAATTATTTTGTACGTCTATTTAAAAAAATCACAGGCTTGACGCCGAAGGAATATCAACGGGTGATGGAATGACGAAGAAATTTGGCTGGGTGATCCTGTTCGTAACCGCACTGGGCGTTGTCATTGGAGCGGTATGGATGATGCAGAAAGAAGATACAGATACTAATACAAATCCCCAGATTCTGGTCGGCCTGTCCTTCGACAGCATTGTTGTAGAGCGTTGGAAACGGGATATGGAAACATTTGTAGCAACGGCCGATAAGCAGGGGATTAAAGTGGATGTGCAGATTGCGAATGACGATCTCAATGAGCAGAAGAAACAGATTCAGTACCTCATCGATGAGAATGTACAGGTCCTGGTGATCCTGCCCAAGCAGAAGGACGCCTATACGGAGCTGATAGCAAAGGCAAAGAGGAAAGGAATATATGTGATTGCCTATGACCGGTTGATTCTCAACGCTGATTATGATGCTTACATCTCATTCGACAGCGTAGGTGTAGGGGAGCAGATTGCTGGGCGGTTGGTCCGACAGCTGGAGTTGGATGGGAAAAGAAAAGCGAAGCTGATGATCATCAATGGAGATCCTGAGGATAACAATTCTAAGCTCTTCAATGAAGGATTTTATAATGTCTTGAATTCAGTAGGCCGGGATATGCCCATAACGATCGTGGCTGAAGAGTGGGCTCCCGGATGGCGGGAATCCGTAGCCTTTGTTGCAGTGGAAAGACTGCTGGATTCCGGAGTGGTACCGGATGGGATCATTGCCGCAAACGATGTGTTGGCGACAGCCGCCATACAGGCTCTTACAGAACGCCAGCTGGCTGGAAAGGTACTGGTTGTCAGTGAGGATGCAGAGCTTTCGGCCTGTCAGCGGATTGTTGAAGGCACACAGCTTGCAACGGTATATAAGCCCTACAACACCATGGCCCGTCGTGCAGTCTCCATGTGTCAGGAGCTCATCGATGGAACCTTTGAAACAGACGACAGCATCGCTAACGGAACGAATCAGATATCAATGGTTCAGATTCCGTGCGAACTTGTGGATAAGAGTACTATAGACAAGATCATCATTGATTCCGGATTCCACAGCCGGGATGACGTTTATAGGAATGTGAAGCAATAGGACAAATGCAATGTTAATAAAATGCTATACCCATCAGGTCCGGAGCTATCCGGACCTGATGCTGTATGAAAACCTTT
>CAZEHS010000083.1:1940-14367 GCA_964511875.1 uncultured Peptostreptococcaceae bacterium | reverse complement strand
CATCTGTGCTGACGTTCTTCTCAGTATAGGCAACTCCGATGGAGTCCAGGTATTTCTTAGCTTCTACACAATATCCACAGGTGTTGGACGAATAAACAACAACATTCTTCATCGTGGAGTCCTCCTAAGGTTTTCTTTTATTCTAACATGAAGAGCCGCCCATTTGGGTGCTAATCGTGAATCCTTTTCCCATCCAGCTATCCGAGTAATCCACGGAGAATCCTTTGTAGAGTTCTACCAGCTCATTTTCAACTACGAATTTCTGTTCCTGAATCATAACAACCTGATCTCCGTCTTTTTGCTCATCCAGAGCAATACCGAATACGGGACCGCCTCAGCCATAGCCTTTAACAAGGATCCTGATGCTCTGGGTTTTCTCTTTCACTGCTTGTGAAATTGCTTTCTGAGCTTTCTCGGTTACTTTTATCATAATTTCCTCCTGTCGCAATGTCCCATCCCCGGGGGTGGGGGGTCTATGCCTCTATACTACACTGGTGCTGCATCCTTGTCAACTGATTTTTTCCTCAGTGCCTGTGGATTAATTATGCAGGTTGCCAATCGTTAAAACTCTTTGTTCTCAACGAATCTACAGTTTACCCACTGCATCTCCCCATTTTATCAACAGGTTATCCACACCCCGTTTTTGTATGTTACCATTTGTGTCATAAAACACCCCCCTGGGCTAAGATCCTGAAAATTCTGGATATTCAAACTTAGAAGATGTGACTGAATCATGCTATAATACTTATGGATTCCCCATAAATAGCGGTTCAAACAACTTTTTCATACACGCAGGAAGGAAACAGCATGACCACATGGCGAACAACCGGACACCGGGGGGATACCCTTGAGGATCTGATCACTCTGACAAATGATTACTATCATAAGAATGGCATCTGCCGGATCGATAAGGCCGCAACGCCTATCAAGGTCGTTGATATCAACGAAAAGGGGCTTATCACAAAGGGCTATTTTGAAAAGAAGGCCACTGTGGATTTTTTCGGTGTGGTTCAGGGTATCCCTGTCACTTTCGACGCCAAGGAAACCGATCAGAAAAGCCTGCCCTTGTATAATATCCATGCCCACCAGGTTGATTATATGAAGGATTTTACAGCCCAAAGAGGTCTGGCATTCTTGATACTTCATTTCAAGTTCTGTGATGAATACTACTTGCTGCCCTTTGAGCTCTTGCTGAACTTCTGGGTGCATGCAGGTAAGGGAGGACGAAAATCCATCCCTTACACTGCCATGGAGGAACGATTCAAGATACCGCAGGTTAAAAGCGGAATTCTCAATTACCTGGCTGTGCTGAATTCGTATATCGATTACAAACAGGAATTGAAAGAGCGACTATGAATGAAAATCTCCGGCCAGGATAGACCTGCCGGAGATTTTTTTGATTCATTCAAACCGGTTCAACAGTTCATTCACCGATTATTAGCGTACTGAGAGCGTTCATCATCTCGATTTTTTCCGTTTCATCCTGCCAGGAGACCATGAAGCCAAGCATCTTATCTCCCAACATGATCGCATAATAGTCCTGATTGATCTTCAAAATGGTGGTATCAATGACGACGGGCAGGTGTGAGAATTCCATGCCCCCGATATCTACTGCATCAAGCGGTGCATCAAGGTTCTGTTTGAAGCCCATGGGCATCTGCCGCTGTGCCATGACTTTCCGGCTGGCTTCAAGATAGGCTTCAGCGTTCTTCACATCCTTGCCGTCGATCCGCTCCACCATCATGACCAGGCTGGGGTTGAATTCCTTCTGGTTATCGAGAGGATTCTTGAACACCTGAAGCAGGTTGTAAACGGGACTGGTTTCCACGATCTTCACGGCCTCGGCAAGAGCTTGCTGGTCCTTGATCCGGTCTCCGGCAGAAACAATCTCACCCTTGATCGGATCCTCCTGAACATGCCACTTGGCTGGAAGGTCCAGTTCGGCGTTCAGCCAGGAATTGCTGTAATGTTCCACTTTAACGACACCATAGTATGCATCGACGGTTTTCTGGTACTCCGCTTTCAGATCAGGAGCGCAGCCGATGGTGAGGATAAGGGTCAGCCCAATCACGATAAGGATATTCATCCTATGCTTCATGCCTGCTCTCCTTTTTCCCTGGCCACTGCATTTGCCAGAGTTGCAAACTCTTCGATACTCAAGGTCTCCGCTCTTCGGATCGGATCGATTCCCGCTTCCGCCAGAACGATCCTTACCTGATCTTTGGAAAATGACAACCCGCTGTCCGACAGGGCGTTCAGAAGGGTTTTACGTCGTTTGCCGAAAGCCCCCCGCACCGTGGCGAAGAACAGCTTTCTGCTGATTACCTGGACTTTGGGATGTTCAAGTACCTTCAACCGGATAACGGAGGATTCCACGGTTGGTGCGGGCATGAAGCAGCCGGTTGAGACCTTGAACAGGATTTCCGGATTACAGAAATACTGAACGGCTACGGATAAGGACCCGTAATCCTTACCGCCTGGCTTGGCAGCCATTCGGTCTGCCACTTCCTTCTGCACCATCACCACCAGGTCCGTGACAGGAATCCCCTCTTCCAGAAACTTCATCACTATGGGTGTTGTAACATAATAAGGCAGGTTGGCTACAACCTTAGGGGGTATATTGCCGAACTGCTCTGCAATCAAAGCTTTCAGGTCTACCTTAAGCACATCTCCATGAACCACCGAGGTGTTGGGGAGATCTGCCAGGGTTTCTTTAAGAATGGGCAAAAGACTGCTGTCAATCTCTACAGATACTACCTTTTTCGCATTCATGGCCAGATAACGGGTCAGGGTACCAATACCGGGGCCTATCTCAAGGACTGAATCCGCCTCCGTGATTTCTGCTCCGTCTATGATCCGTTCCAAAACTGACTTTTCGATGAGAAAGTTCTGTCCAAGGCTTTTAGAGAACCTGAACCCGTATTTTTCCATGATGTGCTTGATCACACTCGGTCTTGTCAATTCCATTTTCTATTTCTCCAGAGCCTCAAGGGCTTTTTCTATGGTTATGGCCTCAATGCCATAGTGATTTAGACGGCGCAGCAACTGTTTCGCATTGCCGTAGCCGATACCCAGGGCAGCTCCCAGATAATCCCTTCGTGCCGCAGCATCAGCACTGCCGCTGAGCTGCCACCTTGCCATATCCTTCTCTGTGTGAGCGGTTGTCATTTCACGCTGGGCACACCGGGCTTTGGTGAGTGCATCCAGAATCGCCTCCGCCGTTGCATTCTCCACACCGATATCGCCGTCCTTTGTGCCGTCTGACCGGCTGATCCAGGCGTGGCGAACTCCCGGTACCCTTGCAGCGATCCGTTTGCGGATCTGCTCCCCAACGTGGTCCGGATCGGCGAGGACGATAACCCCCACATGCTCCTGGGCCCATGCGATACGTTTGAATGTGTCTTCTTTGATCCCGAAGCCTGAAGTTATGATGATTTCCGCCTCCACAGCGGCCTTCACCGCCCTGGCATCATGGTAGCCTTCCACAACGATGGTCTCACGGATAATTGGTTTTGTCATAGTTGCTCCATTCTGCATTAGTTCTGAATTAAAGGGTACGTCGTGGTGTAATAACAAGCTTATTTTAACGCTGAAGACGCTGAAGAAGATTATTTTATACGTTTTTCATACTATCCACTCGGCGTGTTCAGCGTGTTCGGCGTTAAGTTGCCCTTGTTTTATATCTTACCCCTGAATTTTGAAAAATTTCAAGGCGTTGCGGCAGGTTTGTTCTGCGACTTCTTCGACTGTTATTCCTTTGATCTGGGCAACCTTTTCTGCTACAAACCTCACATAGGCCGGTTCGTTGCGCTTTCCGCGATGGGGCATCGGTGTAAGGTAGGGGCCGTCCGTTTCAATGAAAAGGTGCTCCAGTGGGACTGTCTGTACGACTTCTACGGTTTTTCTGGCATTGGAGAATGTTATGGGGCCGGCGATGGAGAGCATTGCGCCCAGCTTCAGATACTGCTTTGCCAATTCTGCGCTGCCGGAATAGCAGTGCATCAGCACGCCGGTTTCAAAGGCTTTTTCTGCCTTCAGGGTATCATATGTTTCCTGGTTCGCCTCCCGGTCATGAACAACAATGGGCAGCCCCAGTTTTTTAGCCAGCCTGATCTGCTCGATGAACCAGTGGCGCTGGATATCCCTGGGTGACAAATCATAATGGAAATCCAGGCCGATCTCACCTATTGCTACCACTTTAGGCTTTCTAGCCAGATGTTCAATCAGCTGAAGAACAGTTTCATCCATATCCTTGGCATCATGGGGATGAACCCCGACTGCAGCGTAAATATGGGGATGTAAGGCTGCCAGAGCAACTGCATTCTGCGATGTCTGAAGATCCGCTCCGGGATTGACCATATATTCAACACCGGCTTCATTCGCACGTGCCAGGACCGCGTCCCGGTCGGCGTCATAACGTGAATCGTCCAAGTGACAATGGGAATCGAAGAGCATAGGAGATCCTCCAGGTGTTTCTTTGATAAGTGCAGAGACATTGTATCATAACCTGTAAACTAAGAAAACAAGCACACCGTTTATCATTCATTATTTATCGTTATTCGATAATTATTCATTGACACACAGATTGATTCAGGCTATCCTGTATTTGAGAACAAATTCCAAAGGAGTGAATGATTCATGAAACTATACGGAAAAATGTCCTTGGCAACGGGTTTGAAGATTGTTCTGAGTTTGCTTCTGATAGGCGGCTTTGCAGTGTTTTTCTATATTTTTTACCGTGTCGTGAGCTCGGATTATTTCTGGGCACATGCACCTCAGGGATTCATGCTGTTGGGATTCTACATCATAGGCGGGATTGCTCTGGGGCATATCCTCTACCGCTTCCTTCGCATCACCAATACTCTGATTGACAGCAACCCCTTCACTCCTGACAATGTGAAAAGCCTTAAGCTGATTGCCCGGGACTGCTTTGTCGTTTCATTCTGTTATCTCATCAATTTCTTCATCAATCCTGCTTTTACAAAGGTTGAAATTCTCACCATCGATATCAAGGGCATACATACTGACGTAGAGTATCTGATCTTCCTGTTTGCCGGCTGCTTCATACTGATCCTGTCCAAGGTCTTTGAGCAGGCGGTAGCATTTAAGGAAGAGAATGATCTTACGGTATAAAGGGGGGAGACTTTTGGCAATTATCATCAATCTGGATGTCATGATGGCAAAACGAAAAATCTCCCTTAATGAACTGGCGCAGAAGATTGGAATCACGAATACCAATCTCTCAATTCTGAAGACAGGGAAGGCGAAGGCCATACGTCTTACTACTCTCGAGGCAATATGCGAGATCCTGCAGTGTCAGCCCGGAGATATTCTTGAATATGACCCAGCAAAAACATCCCCCACATCTTCAGATGGGAATGAAGGGAGCAGCCATGAGTAGTTTACCTCAGGATACCATCCGCAGATTTTCGCCTAATCATCAGGCGCATATAGAAGCAAGAAACCGCAACCTGCAATCAGACAAGGACAGTACCCGCAAAGATAAGCTGACCGCAATCCTCAGTGCAGGTTTTCTGGGATTTGCCTTCGACTATTTTTTCAACGGACAGAGGCTGGGCATTTCCGTAACTATCTTCACCCTGCTGTTGATCGCTCTGGTCCATCTTGCCTTCAGAGGATTCAGACAAGCCTTGCTCAGTACGTTCCTGCTGACGGCTTCCATAATGCTGTGTATCAGCTACGGGATTTTCAACAACGAATCCCTACGTTTTCTGAATGGCCTTGCCATACCTTTAGGTGTAACAGCTTATGTGCTGTCTGCCCGATATGGAGCGTGGAAGAAACTTTACCTGTCATCATTCGGAACTCTTTTCAGCAAACTGGTTCCTCATAGTCTTGAAACCGCTCCTAAGCTTATTGCTTTTTCCGCAGCCGAGCTTTCTGTCAAGCCTTCCGGCAAAGGCTCGGAAACTCGTATTCAGATCCTTCGGGGCCTGATCATAGCGGCCCCTCTGCTGGTTGTTGTCATGATGCTGCTGACCAGCTCTGATGCAGTGTTTAGCCGGATTCTAACCGATAGGTTCACATTCCTGAAGGATCTTCAGCTGGATCGGATCATAAGCCACACGCTGCTTACAGGAATCACGGCCTTCTATTTCTTCGGATACCTATGGAGCCTGAAATATGAGTATCCGAATGAAAATTCCCCGCTGAAGGTATCTAGAAATCTGGAATCAGTCAGCGCAATCACTGTATTGGCTCTGCTCTGCGTGGTCTATCTCCTGTTCACCATCGTGCAGTTCACTTACCTGTACAGCCCCAGTGCCAGCCTACCCGCAGGTCTTACGTACGCCGGTTACGCCCGCCGGGGATTTTTCGAGCTGTTGGCCGCTTCCTTCATTAACATCGCTGCAATTCTTGTTCTTTCAACTAAATCAAAGGACAGCAGCCCAGGATTGAACCGGGTTCTGTTCATAGGCAACTCACTGCTGACGCTTTTCACCTTGAACCTGTTGATATCAGCCTTCTATCGGATGCACCTGTACGAAGGGGCCTACGGCTTTACTGAGCTTCGCCTCTTTGTTCAGTTCTTCATGGCTTTCCTTGCAGTATCATTGGTTGCTCTGTTGATCTGGATCTGGAAACGGAAGTTTCCGCTGTTGAAAACCGTGCTGATCGCGGCTGTGACAGTGTATCTGGCTCTCAATTATGTGAATGTGGACCGCTTGATAGCCCATAACAATCTGGAGCGCTACCTGCTGACCCATCAGATCGATACCTATCATCTCAGCAGGCTGTCGGTGGATGCATGGCCCGAAATCAGCGCAGCCAGTATTGACCCTGTGATCAGGAAACGGCTGATGAATGACTTCCGTGGAAATCAGTACCCTTCAAAAACGGATCATGACAAGTGGTTCGAGTACAACTATCATCAGGACCGATTTCTTTTGATGCAGCCTTAATGAAAGAAGCCTGAGCGGATATCGCTCAGGCTTCTTTGGTCCTCATTCCAATTCCAGCAAATACTGCAGATGCTTACGCTCCTCTGCAATCAGGGGTTCAACCTGATTGGCCTGCTCCTGACCCAACAAGCCCTTCACTTCATGGAGGAAATAGATTGTTTCCTTCTCAAGTTCGATTGCCAGCTGGAGGCTTTCCTGATAACCCTCAGGAACAATCTTTTTCGCGATGATGGGAACCTGCTTTTCCAGCAGCAGTCCCACATAAGAAAGATAGTCTTCATCTGCGGTTTCCGTACCGGTAAGCGATCCTTTGAATCCTTCGTAAATCACCTTGTGCTTCAGTTCCTGCGCCGCCAGAATTCCGAAAAGCTCCCGGCTCTCAGCATCTTTGGCCTGTTCGGATAATTTTGTATAATTCTCATTTCCCCGGATTTCGAGTGAGATGAGAGTATTGAGCAGATCTTCCGTGATATAGGTTTCCCGCATGAGTTCACATCCTTTACAGAGATTGAGCTGCGACATCCTTCTATTATTATTTCATATTCATCCCTTGCTTATACCAGTAACCGCCCCACTGGATATTATCAGCCACTTTTGCCTCAGGATTCAGTACAACCCCATGCATCACTTCTTCCTTGAACTTATAGAAGCCCTGACGGTCTACGATGTATCCAATATGTTCCTTTGCAAGTCCTTTATCGATATAGTTCTCAACAAAAGAATAGGTGTTCCTGATGATTTGAACCAGCACATCCTCCGTAGCCCACTGGATGAAGGTTTCAGCCAGCCTTGGATTCCTCTTGCCCGTTCGGCCCATGATGACCATCCGGTACAGCTTTTTCGGGTTCCTGGTCATGGCTCTGGTTGGACATTTGAGAATACATTCCCCGCAGCCGATGCATTTTTCATGGTCGCGTTCGATATTGAACGCCTTCATCGTCAGCGCTCCGGTCACCTTCTTCTCGCAGTTCTCCGCACAGGCGTTGCAACTGATGCATCGGCTGGGATCATACTGGGGCTCTGTAAGGCATATGATGCCAAAGTCGTTCATGTGAGCCTTGATGCAGTCATTTGGACACCCTGTGACGGCGATTTTAAAATGCAGGTCATGGGGGAATACTTCCCTCTCAAGCCGCCGAGCAATCCTCGTCGTATCATCATTGGCGAACGGACAGACCCGATTGCCAATACACGCGCTGATATTCCTGGTTCCCGCTGCCGGGTATCCCATCTCAGTCGTAGGAACCTCCAGCTCCAGCATATCAATGAGAGGGACCAGCATTGCATTGACCTCAGGCACCTTATCCCAGGGAACATCCGGGATTTCAAAACCCTGACGGGTTGTTATATGTACGGAACCGTTTCCGTACTCGTCTGCAATCTTCTGGATAATTGAGAAGTAACGGGTTTCAAGATGGCCCCCGGGCACCCTGACCCTAAGTGTCGTTGTATTGCGGGATTTGGTGATCCGCCAGGCGTTCTTGATTGTTTGCTTGCGATTGATTGTCACCGTTTTTCCCCCTTAGTCCAATAGCTGTTCGGCCTTGGTATATGGAAACACCGGACCTTCCAGGCACACATATGTCTCGTCTATCTTACAGTGCCCGCATTTTCCAATGCCGCAGCTCATGTTGCGTTCAAACGAAACAGTGATCCGCTCTTTTGGCACACCTTTTTCAAGCAGCGCCAGGGTGGTGAATTTCATCATCATCGGTGGTCCAACGACAATCCATTCGGTTTCGCCTTCCTTTGAAAAATCAAAGCGAGACAGGTGGGACGGAATCAAGCCGACAAGGTTTGTCCAGCCGGGCGCCTCCTTATCGACGGTAAGATGGACAGGAAAGGCTTTCTGCCACTGGGAAAAAAGTTCGTGGTACAGCATATCCGCCGGTGTCTTGAAGCCGGCCAACAATTCAAAACTGCTGGCGTGACGCTTTTCAAGACCAAAAATCCGTACCAGGCTTCGCACAGGAGCCAGTCCGGTTCCGCCTGCAATAACCACCACTTTTTTACCTTCGAAGTTCTCAGGGACAAATCCATTGCCAAAAGGTCCACGAGCCATCAAAGCCTCTCCGATCTTACGCTTGAACACCCCGTCCGTGACCCTTCCTACCCGTCGGATTGTTAGATCAAGCCAGCCTTCACCGGAGTCGCTTATGGAAATCGGAGCTTCTCCAATTCCAGGCAGTGATATCTCCAGAAACTGTCCGCCAATTACAGGCTGATCAAAAGCTACCCGGAACGTCCAGTCAATTTGGGTTTCTTCGGTTATTTGCAGAATTTCGAGGGGTGAAAACACATAAGGATTATTTTTCATGGTTTTCCTCCTCAATGATTTGATTCAGCTTATTGATGCACTTAGAAAATGAGATATACTCCGGACATACATCATCACATCGCCCGCAGCCAACACACATATGAGCGCCGAACCGGCGGTGAAAGTCGTTGATCTTGTGCATTGTCTTGAACCGCATGCGCTCTCCGTCCTTCTTTCGGAACGAATGGCCTCCGGCCATATCTGAAAAGCCGTCCACATGACACCCTGCCCAGCGACGGCGCCGTTCCCCAAGCTGGCCGTTCTCATCATATAGGATGTCCTGCATGGTGAAGCAGCTGCAGGTGACACAGCTGGTGTTGCAGCGCCCGCAGTGTATGCAGCGCTGAGTATACTCCTGCCACAGGGGGTGATCGAAATGGGCTTTGGTGACCTTGCCCGGCTCCGGCACTGTGACGATTGTACGGTTCTCTTCTATGAACGAAGGCTCAAAAAGTCCCTCGGTTCCGCAGCCTTCGAAGCCTTTTTCAAGAGCTTCATCCCTGAGATTGATGTGAACCATCTCCCCATCGATCCGGAAAGCTCCGTCCCATATATCCGATCGGTTGGATCCCATGCTCACACAAAAACAGGAATCAAATCCTTCGGTGCACTCAAGCATCAGAAATTTTACGTTTTCCCGTCTTCTTTTATAATAGGGGTCCTCCAGGGGGCCGTTCTTGAGATAAATCGTATCAAGCCGCCCAATCCCGTTGATATCACAAGGTCTGAGGATCAGCAGCACCGGTCGGTCCGGTCCCTTTGTTTCTTCCACGGTATTACCCGAAAAGCGGAACAAGGTTTCGCGTACCGGAAACACCATCTCCTTGGGCGAGAAAAAACTCTTCTCATCCATAACAAGGTCCGATAAACAGCTAATTTTGCCATACCCGATCACATCAGTATCTGAAAACCGCCCTGTTCCTTTCTGTCGTACAGGTCCCACCACATCAAACAACTCGCCCAGGGTCTGCAGCCCCCTGTCGAATTCCGAAAGTCCCATAATCCGCTCCATGCTTTGCCCTCCCTTTGTGGTTAAGATACCACAAATTGTGATTCTTAAACGTAACCTGAGTTACATACTGAAACAGCAAAGAGACCGCACGATGCGATCTCTTTAGTGGTCTAAGATAAATGAACATGATTTCAACCTTCAGCCACAGATGTCTCAGATGTAAGGCGATGGGGGGTGTCTGATCATCCCAATCCAATCTGTGTTCATCTGTGTCATCTGTGGCAAAAGGTCTTCTGTTTCTGTTTCTGTTACTTATTACGATACAGTGGCACCGCTTTCGATATCTGCGCTTACAAGCTCCAGTCTGTCGCCTTTGCTGGCAGCCAGGATCATGCCGTTGGATTCAACGCCGCGGAGTTTCACGGGCTTCAGATTGGCAACCAGGATCACCTTGCGGCCTACCAACTCTTCGGGTTTGTACCACTGGGCGATTCCGGAAACCACCTGCCGCTGCTCCTTTCCTACTTTCAACTGAAGTACCAGGAGCTTATCGGCTTTTGGATGCTTCTCGGCGGAAATCACTTCGGCAACCCGAAAATCAACCTTGGCGAAATCATCAATCGTGATTTCCTCTTTGATCGGTTCCTCTGTTTCTTCAATTATCTCGTCAGCCTTAGGGTCTTCAACAGGAGCGCCAAGACTTGAAAGAGCCTCCAGCTCTGCTGGAATATCGATCCGAGGGAACAGGGCATCCCCTTTTGTAACCTTGGAGCCGGTGATCAGGCCTCCAAAAATCTTTGCGGATTCCCACTGGGTGAGTCCGGTAGCCTCTTTTACCCCCAGCTGTACGAAAATCTTATCCGCTGTATGGTGCATGAAAGGCTGGATGAGCACGGCAACAATACGGATCGCTTCACACAGATTGAACAGTACGGTATCCAGCTTACCTTCATCCTCAGCTGATTTTGCCAGAATCCAGGGAGTCGTTTCATCGATGTATTTATTGGCCCGTCGTACCAGCTTCCAGACGGCTTCCAGGGCATTGCTGAAATCCAGCTTATCCATGCGGGTTTCCACTTCATCAGCAATTGAAATCGCAAGGTCCTTGAGACTCTCGTCGAATTCTGTCAGTGCAGTCGGAACCGGCAGGATTCCACCGCGGTATTTTTCGACCATTGCGATGGACCGGCTCACCAGGTTACCCAAATCATTAGCCAGATCAGAATTTATGCGGTTAAGCAGCACTTCATTGGTGAACATGCCGTCCTGACCGAAGCTGTATTCACGGAGAAGGAAATATTTCAATGCATCCACACCATAGCGGTTGATCAGGACAACCGGATCCACGATGTTCCCCTTGGATTTGGACATCTTTCCACCCTCCAGAAGGATCCAGCCGTGCCCGAAAACCTTTTTAGGCACAGGAATATCCAGTGCCATCAGCATGGCAGGCCAGATGATGGTGTGGAACCGAACGATTTCCTTTCCAACCAGCTGAACATCTGCCGGCCAGTACTTGTTCAAGTCTGTCTCGTCCTCCGTGGCTCCAAGTGCGGTAATGTAGTTGGAAAGCGCATCCACCCATACATAGATGACATGATC
Source organism: uncultured Peptostreptococcaceae bacterium (assembly GCA_964511875.1). Taxonomy (GTDB): domain Bacteria; phylum Bacillota; class Clostridia; order Peptostreptococcales; family Acidaminobacteraceae; genus CAZEHS01. Next base: position 2,573 of record CAZEHS010000083.1, on the reverse strand, counting down.
CGGATCAAAGGGCACGGGAATTCCCCATTTGAACGTGGTCCGTGAAACACACAGATCTTCAAGGCCCGGTTTTATGAAATTGTTGACCATTTCATTGACCCGGGAAGCCGGCTCTAAAAATTCCGGATTTGTCTCGAACAACTCCAGAAGACGGTCTGAGTACTTGGAAAGTCTGAAGAAATACGCTTCCTCCTTGGCCTTGTGCACGTCCCGACCGCAGTCCGGACATTTGCCGTCGTTCAGCTGGGATTCAGTCCAGAAGGATTCGCAGGGGGTGCAGTACCAGCCCTCATAAAAGCTCTTATATATATCGCCTTTTTCATACAGGCGGGTGAAAATATTCTGCACACGTCGCTGGTGATAGTCATCAGTGGTCCGAATGAAGATATCGTATGAGATTTCCATGGTAGCCCAGAGATCCTTGATGGCTCCCACTGTCTGATCCAGAAATTCCTTCGGCTCCATGCCTTTTTCGCGGGCTACCGTTTCTATTTTCTGCCCGTGTTCGTCTGTACCGGTCAGAAATTTAACATCATATCCGGTGGCCCGCTTGAACCTTGCGATGGCATCCGCAGCCACCGTCGTGTAGGTGTGCCCGATATGCAGGTTGCTGCTGGGATAATAGATCGGGGT
>CAZEHS010000083.1:0-1840 GCA_964511875.1 uncultured Peptostreptococcaceae bacterium | reverse complement strand
TGAAGGGACGAAGGTTGTTCGCGGTACCACCCTGCTTCACTGCCCGGGGGCAGTCTCATTGCGAGCATCATGCTCATGCGGGCTAACGGCCGCTGCCGTTCCGGCCTGAAGGCTGAGCCTCTTGACCGAAAAACTCCCGGACCATATTCCAAACGTCTTCCGTGTCAGTTTCCACCGATCCTGACTCTCTGTACCGTATCCCGTCTGTACTCATCCGTTCATCGCTGTTGCTGTTTGCAAGCATTATAGCATGGAAAGTACAGCCTGTAAAGGAAATGCAACCACCTAATTCACCGAAAACACCGAATTACCAGACCACTGTCACGATTGACAACGTCTTATTCGGTGATTTCGGTGCATTCGGTGGTTTCCAATTTCTAACTTACTATTTCAGCATCTTATCCCGAATCTCCTGGGGCACCAGCCGACCCCCTGTTGCCCATACCAGACTGAAGGGTGCTGTCGGCTGCTTGAATGGTCCGATGAAGCTGGCGGCTGCAGAGGGCTCGATGAACAGGCCTTCTGATTCATAGAGCTGACGGGTCCAGGGATTCAGGCGTTCATCGGAAACCGTCAGCACACCCGAAACCAGATGTTCGATGATTTTTCCTGCTAATTTGGAAGCCCTGCCGACTGCGAGACCATCCGCATCCGTGCGGTTATCAAGTCCGAAATCCTGCACGGACACCTGATCATGTTCTCCGGTCATGAGACCGATGAGCATGCAGGGTGAGTGGGTGGGTTCTACCAGCCAGCAACGGACTCCGTCACCAAAAACATGCTTCAGACCGAAGGCGATCCCTCCCGGGGCCCCACCAACGCCACAGGGCAGGTAAACATCCAGCGGCTTTTCTATGGAAGGCGTCAGTTTCATTTCTTCCAACTGACCCTTCAATCTCAAAGCTGCTACGCTATAGCCCATGAAGAGGTCCTTGGAGTTCTCATCATCTACGAAATGTGCTTTAGGATTTGCCAAAGCCTGCTTCCGTCCTTCTTCCACTGCTTTTGAGTAATCATCTGCGTACTCCACCACAGAAACCCCATTGGACCTCAACAGGTCTTTTTTCCATGGCTTCGCATCCGCGGACATATGGACCGTTACTCGAAAGCCTAGTTTTGCGCTGATCATTCCGATGCTCAGCCCCAGATTACCAGTAGAACCAACCACGACTTCCCAGGTGCCGAAGGCTTCCCGGAAGTTTGGTTGGGCCAATTCTGCATAGTCCCGTTCCTGTGTGAATCCCAGATCCCTGCTGGCTATGGTTTCAGCCAGCTTTAGGATTTCGTATATACCCCCCCGGGCTTTGACCGATCCGGCGATCGGAAGATCGCTGTCCAGCTTGATCAGCAGCTTGCCAGGATAACCCATGGCCCGAGCCATTCGGGGGATCTCTTTGAGTTCGGATTCAATCAGGCCCTCAGACTGCTCTGTTTCAGGGAATACTTTCCGGATAAGTGGTTTGAACCGCTCCAATCGAAGGGCAGCATCTTCGATGTCCTGCATATCATATGGCAATGTTCGCAACACGTCCTCCGTATTTTTCAACAGAGGACTCTGCCATACCACTTCACGGTAAGGGATGATATCCTCAAACAAAGGGTAAGCGTTCACCCATTCCTCAAATGTCTTTCCCGATATTTTCTGCATCCGGCTCCTCCAGGAACTGATTGATTTGTAACTTCAATTCATGATAGAATACCCTGATTCGACTGTCAACTTCACAGATACTTGTCAAATGGCTCTGAATATGATAAATCTAATAACAGGTCAGGCACATGTGCCTGAAGACAACTCTGTTCATCAGATTAACCGGAGGTTTCATGAATCAAACGAAATTGA
>CAZEHS010000082.1:0-15109 GCA_964511875.1 uncultured Peptostreptococcaceae bacterium | reverse complement strand
TTTTCTCAGCGTTCGGTGAGGCGTATATGGATTGGTTCAGTTCATAGGCGACGGCTTTAAGGCCGGTTTCTGCCCCCTTTTCCTTTGCCTGCTGCTTGAAGCCCAGTTCACTTTTGATCAGGTTCTCTGCTTTAAGCTGTTTCGCGATCCCGGGGAGGCCGGTTCCGGGTGCTACCGTGAAAATCACCGGATCGGAATTTGAAGGATCCACTGGGTCCACTGGCGCAATCAGGGTACACCCTGTCGCAGCAAGCAGTATTAAGATAAGGAATGTGACTATCCATTTTTGCATATCAAAACCCCATTACATCTCCAAGAATCTTGGAGAAGTCCGTCATCAGTTGGTTAAAGCGCATTTCCGCCTGAAGATATTCTGCTGCAACAGGATCCTTAGCAGCGACACCCACCAGCTCCTGGAATTTTTCCTGGATTTCCTGGTCCGGCTGTATCCCCTGAATCTGCAGCGCCTGGATTTCCATCCTTCGCTTCTGTATGTCCGCAATCATGTTCTTAAGCGATTCATTGTCCATGATTATTGCTTCGAGCTCCCTGAATTTTTTGAACTCGTCGGAATCCTTGATGGCGTGGGCCAGGGAATGGGCTGCGTCGTATACGTTTTGCATGGGTGTTTACCTCCGAAGTTTTTGTGGTGATTTTCCTGCCGCTCTGCGACTCCTGTCCCCTCCGGGACTCCTACCGTCAGCTTCGCTGCCACCTCCCTCCCGGAGGGAGGTTGAGATGTCAATCTCCCTCCGGGAGGGGGATGTCACAAAGTGACAGGGGGAGTCGCAGAGCGGACAGGTTAGAGTTGAATCGCGCGGGGCCCTTAAACTCTAAAAAGGCTGTCAGGGTGAAAATCCCAACAGCCTGATGATCATACTTTTTGAATGTTGCGGCACTTTTTGCATTGGCCGAAAAACTTTACCTTGTGGTCGCTGATTTTGAAATCGTAGTTTCTTTCGATTTCATCTTCGAGGGATTCCAGCAGGTCCATGACGACTTCGATTACTTCGCCGCAGCCGGTGCAGATCAGGTGGTGATGCTGATGATCTTCCTCATGGAGGTTCAGTTCATAGCGGACACAACCGTCGTCCAGGCTGAGCTTTGAAAGGATGCCCATTTCACTTAGCAGGAAAAGAGTTCGGTATACTGTTGCAAGACCGATTTCCGGACATCCGATTTTCACGATGTCGTAGATTTCCTCAGTGGACAGATGCTTTCCTAAGTTCTCCACTACGGCGTCGAGGATAGCCCTGCGCTGGGGAGTTAATTTGTAGCCCTTTTGTTTCAGGCGCTCTTTGAGCTGATCAGTAATGATAACGACACATCCTTTTCTCATAGTTATCAAATGCAAACGGTTATTAATTGAATTGTATCATATATCACTTATCAATGCAATCAGGAAGGTCTTTTTTGGCCTGTCGCTTCGTCAGCCAACTCCTCATATGCCTCAAAGGCCATCATGATCTCTTCTTCGTCTGTGACCAGCTCCATAATTTCCTCATCGTTTTCCCGTGAAACCCTGCATACGATGACTTCATCCTCGGGGGAATCTTCCGGACGGAGGAGCGCGTAGTCCGTGTCGTTCACTTTGAAGCTGGCAACCAGCTCAAACATGATTTCATTACCCTCTTCGTCGTAGAAAGTAAAAAAGTTATTGTCCATGTTGCCCTCCCGATTTTGAATTCTCAAGATATGACTGAAGAAATGTCGCTGCCGCCATTTTATCGATGATTGTCTTCCGCTTCTTGCGGGACATGTCTGCCTCCAGGAGAAGCTGTTCGGCCTGAACCGTTGAAAGCCGCTCATCCCACAGAACAACTGGGATTTCTTTGCCTTGAAGAGATTGTGAATATTTTAACCTTTTAGTCAGTTGTTTTGCAAAGGTAATTGATTTTTCTGCCCGTGGCCCAACCGAGTCATTCATGTTCAGGGGCAGACCGACAACCACCTCCGTGACTCCGTGTTCCAGAACCAATTGTACAACACGGCCCATATCCCTGTCCAGAGTGGTACGCCGGATTGTTTCCAGCCCGTAGGTCATCATTCCCAGCGGATCGGTCAGTGCCACGCCGATTGTCTTATCCCCTACATCCAGTCCCATCAATCGCATCATATCACCTTTATGCATAGACTTGGACATGCAGCGCTGCAATAGCCGCATAGCACGCATTTTTCCCCGTCCACTTCCACTGTTTTTTCTCCCAAAGTGAGTGCGTGGCTCTTGCATCTGTCCACACATGATCCGCATCGGGAGCACCAGTCGTGAATCAGCAGCCTGCGTTTTCGTGACTGAAGCTCTGTCGTGCTGCTTTCAGGAAAGGAGCCGGTTTCGAAGAAGGCGATGTTCGCGTCCACTTCTTCCGGATACTGCATGCCCAGTGCGATGGAATCCAGGCAGTCCTGACCGAGAGCCCATCTGAGGCATTCGGCCGCATGGGGGATCAGATTGCCTCCGCCCAAGGGCTTCATTCCGTAAATCCCTTTGCCTGAGGCCTTCGCCGTTTTCAGGTGGCCGATCATCTCTTCGGCAGAGCCGTCCTGTATGCCCAGCCCTCTGACATTGATGAGCGGATGAAGTATTTCTATCTCCGGAACCCTGTTGGCAGCCTTGACTGCAGCGATGTAGTGCGTTGAAAGACCCACTGCCCGAATATGCCCGGCTTCCTTCATGCGTATGAGGTATTCGACGGCTTCCCAGTGTCCTTTAATGGTCAGATCGCTTTCCTGCTCATGAAGAAGGAAAATATCCACATAATCACGGTTGATTTCCTTTAAGGCCTTTTTCAGGCTTTTCTCTGCTGTTTCAATGGAATAGGCATAGGATTTCGTTGCTATGACGAGATCTTTCTTCCCTGTTCTGAACATGGCCCTACGTATCATGGGCAGGGTACCGTAGAGCTCTGCGGTATCGATGAAGTTCACGCCTTTTTCAATGGCACGGACAATGATGTCCGCGCCATTCTCAAGTGTTAGGTTGGCTTGCAATGGGCCGATTGTCAAAGCCCCAAAGCAAAGGCGGGAAACCGAGATTCCGGTCCCGCCTAAAATTCGCTTTTCCATCATTTTTCGTTTTCCGCCGCCATGAAGTAGTTAAGCAGCGCCTCAACAAGATCGTCCCTCTCCACTTTGCGGATCAGGCTTCTGGCATTGTTGTGGGAGGTGATGTAGGTTGGGTCTCCGGATAATAGGTAGCCCGTCATTTGATTGACAGGATTGTACCCTTTCGATTTCAACGCCGCATAAACCTCAGTGAGAATTTCACGGATTTCAATGTTCTGGTCTTTCTCAGGTGAGAATTTCATTGTGTTGTTCATATCAGTCATAGTATCGCCTCCCATCGTGATAGTCATGGTATACCCATTGTTGGGCGGGGGGTATCAGAAATGTGGAAATAAAATAATAACGACGCTCTGCGACTCCCCCTGTCACTTTCGTGACATCCCCCTCCCGGAGGGAGATTGAGAGTCTCAACCTTCCTCTGGGAGGAAGGTGGCAGCGAAGCTGACGGAAGGAGTCCCGGAGGGGGCACAGAGTCGCAGAGCGGAATTAAAATTCATAAGCCTTCAACAATGCCTCATCCGTCTTCGAAGGATCCTTCCCGCCGGCCTGAGCCGTATTGGGTTTGCCGCCGCCGCTGCCGCCGGCTGCTTTGGCGACTTCGCGGATGACGTTGCCGGCGTGGGCGCCTGCTTGGATGGCGGCATCTGTGGCCATGGCAATGAATGTTACTTTGTCGGATTCGACGTTGGCAAGAACAATCAGTGCGGAAGGAAGCCGGTCTTTGAGCTGGTCTCCCAGATTGCGGAGGGTGTTCATGTCAAGACCCTGTGCCTTGTGGGTCACGACTGTGACGCCTTTTACTACTTTGGCGGCAGCAATGATCTCAACGATGCTGGCGGAGGCTGCTTTCTGCTTGAGGCTTTCGTTCTCTCGCTGAACCTGCTTCAACTCGCTCTGCAGGGTTTCAACTCTCCCCTGAAGATCCAGGGGTGATGTGCGAAGGGTATCAGCCAGCTGCTGAATCTGTTTTTCTGAGGATAGAAGGTAGTTGAATACCTCACGTCCGGTCAAGGCTTCAATCCGACGCACCCCTGCAGCGACACCGGTTTCTGAGGTGATCTTGAACAGTGCGATCTGGCTGGAGTTGTCCAGGTGTGTTCCGCCGCAAAGCTCGGTGCTGTAATCGCCAACACTGATGACCCGTACGGTTTCTCCGTATTTTTCACCGAAAAGCGCGGTTGCGCCGATTGCCCGGGCATCGCCGATGCTCATGACACGTTTCACAACAGCCAGGGATTCGAATATCCGCTCATTGACGCGTTTTTCAACATCCAGGATTTCGTCGTCGGACATTGCCTGGAAATGGCTGAAGTCAAAACGGAGCCGATGATTGTCAACTGCAGAACCGCCCTGTTCCACATGAGTGCCCAGAACTTCCTTGAGGGCCTTATGGAGAAGATGGGTGGCCGTGTGATTCCGTGCCACATCCATCCGGTATGTCTTATCGACGGCGGCATTGACCTTCGTTCCAGGTGCGATGCTGCCTTTTGTAACCTGGCCGATGTGAAGACTGAGGCTGCCTATGCCTTTTTTACAATCGGTCACCTTGAATTCAAAGTCGGCTGTGGTGATGGTTCCATGATCGCCTACCTGTCCGCCGCTTTCGGCGTAGAAGGGTGTCCTGTCCAGAATCAGACTGACTTCCTGTCCGGCGATAGCCAGCTCGCTGATGCCCTGATTAAGAACAATTGCGAGTACAGTCGATTCGGAATCCAGGGTTTCATAACCCAGAAACTCGGTAGCCGGCAGATGGGAAAGCTGAGAAAGGACATCATCCTGCCAGCCCACATCGCCCATATCCTGTTGGGCAGAACGGGCCCGTTCACGCTGGGATTCCATTTCCGCTTCAAAGGCTGTCTGATCGACTGTCAGCTGCTTCTCCTCAAGGATTTCCTTGGTCAGATCCAACGGGAAGCCGTATGTGTCGTAAAGTCGGAATGCTTTATCGCCAGCCAGCATGGTTTCCCCTGCGGCTTCCATTTCTTCTATATGGGTTTTCAATATGGAAAGGCCCTGGTCCAGAGTCTGCTGGAATCGTTCCTCTTCAATGGAGATGATTTTTTTGATGTAGTCCTTCCGTTCGATCAGTTCCGGGAAAGCCTCGCCGGAAAGGAGAACGACCTCGTCCACCAGATCAGTGAGAAAGTGGCCCTGGATGCCCAGAAGCTTACCGTGCCGTGCTGCTCTGCGAAGAAGTCTTCTGAGGACATAGCCGCGGCCTTCGTTGTTTGGCATGATCCCGTCGCCGACCATGAAGGTGACGGAACGGATATGGTCCGTGATGACGCGAACGGATACATCGCATTTCAGACCTTTTCCGTAATCAGCGCCGCTCATTTTCACGACTGTATCCAGGATGTGTTTGATGGTATCGACTTCATAGACGGAGTCCACGTCCTGCATCAGGCAGGCGATGCGCTCCAGGCCCATGCCCGTGTCGATGTTGGGTTTTGCCAGCCTATGGTAGACCCCTTCTTCATCCTTATCGAACTGTGTGAATACATGGTTCCAGAATTCAAGGAACCGGTCGCAGTCACAGCCGGGTTTGCAGTCCTCATGACCGCAGCCGAATTTTTCGCCACGGTCAAAATAGATTTCCGAGCAGGGACCGCAAGGGCCTGTTCCGATTTCCCAGAAGTTGTCCGCTTTTCCCAGACGTACGATCTTGTCTGCCGGAACGCCCACGACCTTGTTCCAGATTTCAAAGGCCTCATCATCTTCCTCGTACACAGTGACCCAAAGCTTATCAACCGGCAGCTTCAGCACCTCTGTACACAGCTCCCAGCCCCACTGGATGGATTCCGTCTTGAAGTAATCCCCGAAGGAGAAGTTTCCGAGCATTTCAAAGAACGTCAGATGGCGGGCAGTCATGCCTACTCGCTCGATATCACCGGTTCGGATACACTTTTGGCAGGTGGTCATTCGCTTGTTGGGCGGAATTTCTGCGCCTGAAAAATAGTTCTTCAGAGGCGCCATGCCGGAGTTGATCAGCAGCAGGCTTTTATCGTTCAATGGCACCAATGGAAAACTGGGATGGACCAGGTGATCTTTCTCTTCAAAAAAGCTCAGGAATTTTGAGCGAATTTCGTTCAAACCCATTTTCTGCATATATTACCCTCCGTTCAGGAATCATTCTCAGGCTATTATAGCATAAAGAGCTCCCAGTGCGAAGCACTGAGAGCCAGAAGATGGAACCGTGTTGACCTCCTGGAGACAGGGATCATTGCCTTCCTCCGGGAGGAAGGTGGCAGCGAAGCTGTCGGAAGGAGTCCCGAAGGGATAACGCGCTGCGACTCCCCCTGTCCTTTCAGGACATCCCCCTCCCGGAGGGAGATTGAGAGTCTCAACCTTCCTCCGGGAGGAAGGTGGCAGCGAAGCTGACGGAAGGAGTCCCGGAGGGGATATCACAATCTCTTCCTAATCAGCCCCCCACCCACTACCACATCCCCATCATAGAACACCACCGATTGCCCAGGCGACACAGCTCTTTGAGGGGAATCGAAGGTGACTTTGGCTTTGGAATGGCCTAGCGGCTCTACTGTTGCAAGCGCTTCGTTGGTGGTGTGGCGGATCTTGACGTGGAGGCGCATGGGGGCTTTGGGGGCATCTTCTGTGATCCAGTTGATGTGTTCGGCTTCCAGACCGGACGCATAGACTGCTTCCCCATCGCCGAGAACCACGTCTCCTGTTTCGGGGTTGATATCCACGACGAAGGTGGGCTTGCCGAAGGTGATGCCAAGGCCCTTTCGCTGGCCGATGGTGTAATGGATGATGCCCTTATGGGGGGCGATTTTTTTGCCGGTTATATCCACGAAGGAGCCCTGCTTGAAGGGTTTTTTCTGATTGTTCTGTAAAAATGACACGTAGTCGTCATCGGGAATGAAGCAGATTTCCTGACTGTCCGGTTTGTTTGCTACGTCGACATCCAGCGTGGCGGCCAAATCACGGATCTCCTGTTTGGAGGAATATGCGCCCAGGGGCATCAGGGTATGGGCAAGCTGATACTGTGTCATGTTATAAAGCATATAGGTCTGATCCTTGCGGGCTTCGCCGGAGCGTTTAAGCAGCCAGCGTCCGGATTCGTTCTGTTGGATCCGGGCATAGTGACCGGTTGCCACGTAGTATGCGCCCAGCTCGTGTGCCTTATGAAGGAGCAGATCGAACTTGATGTATTTGTTGCAGACGACGCAGGGGTTTGGTGTTCTCCCCGCTTCATACTCGGAGATGAAGGAGTTGATGACGATTTCCTGGAAGGGTTTCTTGAAATTCATGACATAGAAAGGAATGCCGATTTTTTCAGCGGCACGTCGGGCATCCTCAACGGAAGAAAGGCTGCAGCAGCCGCCTATCCGCTCGGCATATTCATCGGTGGGATCGTCCCATACCTTCATGGTGACGCCGATCACATCATACCCCTGCGCTTTAAGGAGAAAAGCGGCAACCGTACTGTCTACGCCGCCGCTCATTCCGATTACAACCCTTTTGGGGTTCAGATGGTTATTTGACTGATCAGTGCTCTTCATGGTGGTCATCGTGCTCCGCATTGGGATCGAATCCTTTCAGCCCTTCATAGGTTTTGCCTGTCTTTTCGGAATAGTTGTAGATGGCTGATTTCAGCGCCTGTTCAGCAAGGACTGAGCAGTGGATCTTTACGGCCGGGAGACCGCCCAGTGCTTCGATGACATCCTTATTGGTGACGGCAAGGGCTTCATCGATGGATTTGCCCTTGATGATTTCCGTCGCGATACTGGAGGAAGCGATGGCTGAGCCGCAGCCGAAGGTCTTGAACTTGATATCAACGATGATGTCGTTTTCGACCTTGATATAAATCTTCATGATATCGCCGCATTTCACATTGCCTACTTCACCAATGCCATCCGCATCTTCGATGATGCCTACGTTACGGGGATTTGTGAAGTGGTCCATTACTATTTCGTTATACATGTTACTTTCCTCCAATGAATTTATCGTATAAGGGTGACATCTGACGCAGTCTGTCTACTATTACCTTGAGGTGTTCGATTGTATAGTCGATATCATCCTCTGTGGTTGAATCACCGATGGTCAGTCGCAGGGATCCGTGTGCGATTTCGTGCTTGAGGCCGATCGCCATCAGCACATGGCTGGGATCAAGAGAACCGGATGTGCAGGCTGAACCGCTGGAGCCTGCAATGCCGACCATGTCAAGGCTCAGCAGCAGCGCCTCCCCCTCGATGAATTCGAAGGAGAAATTTGCATTTCCAGGGTGTCGTTCAGTGGGATGTCCGTTCAACCGGGTGTATGGGATTTCAGCAAGGACACGGCTGATCAGTTTATCCCGAAGGGTCTTCAGATGAAGGATATGCCCATCCAGATCGGTGTAAGCCATTTGAGCTGCCTTGGCAAAGCCGATGATTCCCGGAACATTCTCAGTACCTGCACGGCGCTTACGCTCCTGGGCTCCGCCGTGAATGAAGCTTGGAAGACGGACTCCCTGGCGGGCATACATGAGGCCTATTCCCTTGGGACCGTAAACCTTATGGGCTGAAAGGGACAGGAGGTCGATATTCATAGCGTTGACATCAATGGCCACATGTCCGTATGCCTGTACTGCGTCGGTATGGAAAAGGACGCCTCTTTCTTTTGCTATCTTTCCGATTTCAGCGATTGGCTGGATCGTACCGATTTCGTTATTGGTGAACATGACGGATATAAGTATGGTCTGGTCCGTAATGGCATTCTTCAGGGCATCCAGACTGATGAGACCTTCTGAGTCCACTTCAAGGTAGGTTACGGTATAGCCATGCTTTTCAAGATACTCGCAGGTATGCAGGATGGCATGATGCTCGATTGTGGTGGTGATGATGTGGTTTCCTTTAGCCTTATAGGCTTCGGCTATACTCTTTAGAGCCCAGTTGTCGGATTCGGTTCCGCCGGCGGTGAAATAGATTTCCTCGCTTTTGGCTCCCAGGGTTTTTGCGATGACGTCCCTGGCTTCAGTGATCCTGACTTTGTTCGGGCGACCGAACTGGTGGACGCTGGAGGCGTTGCCGAAGGATTCCATGAAATAAGGGAGCATGGCATCCAGTACTTCCTTTTTAACCGGTGTTGTTGCCGAATGATCCAGGTAAACTAATCTGCTCATATCCTGATACCCCTTTCCTGTTGCCGTTTATTTTCCATCCGTTCATGATCCGCCACCATATCGGCCAGGGTCGTGGAACGGACGACTTCATCGATTGATTCGCGCATGCGTTCCCAGATCAGTCTGGTTACGCAGTACTCGGCTTTTGAACAATTGTCTTCCTCGCCTTCAATCACACATGAGGTTGGAGCCAGAGGCCCTTCAAGGGTTTCAAGGATCTCTTTCACTGTGATTTCTTCAGGACTGCGCGCCAGGCGATAACCCCCCTGCGCTCCCCGTGTACTGACAACGTACCCGTTTTTCCGAAGCGGCGCAATCAATTGCTCCAAATAATTCACAGAAAGCTTCTGTCTTTCTGCTATAATGTTGAGTGATACCGAGTCTTTCTCATATTGCAGAGCCAGCTCGAACATGGCCTTCAGACCATATCGCCCTTTCGTTGAAAGTTTCATCAAATAGTCACCTCTGTTTAATTCCGACCGTTTAGCTTGGAATTCAACTTTAGTATACAAGAGCTATTTGGGAATGTCAACGGCTCTTGTTAGAAAAATAACGGTTGCCCTCCGGGACTCCTTCCGTCAGCGTTGCTGACACCTTCCTCCCGGAGGAAGGTTGAGAAAATGTCAATCTCCCTCCGGGAGGGGGATGTCACCGAAGGTGACAGGGGGAGTCGCAGAGCGGACCCTACCGGGACTCCTTCCGTCAGCTTCGCTGCCACCTCCCTCCAGAGGGAGGTCAAGATAACTTACATAAGGAGGTGCCTTGTATGATGGATAAGTTCAATGAATTCTCGATGCTGCAGAATCAGGCTAAGAAGTTTGAGCAGGGTGGTCTTGATGATAAAGCGCTTGAGATTTATTTGAGGATTGTTGATGAGTATATGCCTAATAATGATTATTCCTTCGATCGGGCTGCCATATTGCTGGAGAAGAAATATAAGTATTCTGAGGCTATCGCCATATGCAAGAAGACCATTGAGAAGATAGAATCCGGTGATCTTCAGGGAGATCCGGAGAAATTCCAGAAGAAAATCGAACGGATTCAGCTGAAGGCGAAGAGTGATACGAGCTTTCAGGAGCCAGATGAAAAAAAAGAGCCGGAAGCTTTTCACTTCGGCTTACCCGGTTTCCGATCAACCAATAAACTGACAATGGTTCTGGGATTGGCCTACTACTCGTTAGCCGTCTTTTCTTCATATCCTGATCAGCTTTACATATTTCTTTTCATGTTCGCACTGGCATTTGTAGGATCCTACGGGTCGGAGCTGATGATGAAGCTGGCCAATGGAAAGACCTATACCAAGGCGTTTTCTGTAGCCCTTATCGCTCTTGTCATTGCCGGCTACTCCGTAGCTCAGGTGCCTCAGGTTAAGGTTTACTGGAATCCCAGCGGCGCAAAGCTCTCTGAAGCCGATGGCAGCAGAACCGGCGATGGCACTGACGCTGTACCGGATACAGACCGGCTTCCGCCGGAGATTCCCGTTAAATATCTGGAAGCAATGGCCAATACCGCCGCCAAGCACCCTGGATCCGATAATGCCTATGCGATTGTTGACATGGGAACGGTCGTCATCGATCTGGTAGTGATGCCGGGAACCTCACAGGACAGTATTCAGAGCATCTCCGAGGATATGGTAAAGACATTGGGCGGACTGATGACTTCGGAAAACCTGAAGGGTCCTGATGATGGATCGTTCGGAGAGGTTTATGATTTTTACGGTGTGAAGATTGAAGTGACCGATACGTTGGAAGAGCTGGTCAATGAAGGGACGCTTTTAAGGGAAACGAATGAGATAAGGTGGAGTACGCTATAGAGGGAAAATCCCACTTCCGGGAAGGGAGGTGGGATTTTTTTTATAAACACCCCCGCTCTGCGACTCCCCCTGTCACTTTCGTGACATCCCCCTCCCGGAGGGAGATTGAGAGTCTCAACCTTCCTCTGGGAGGAAGGTGTCAGCGAAGCTGACGGAAGGAGTCGCAGAGCGGGAAGGAGTCCCGGAGGGCTCTTCCACCTCATAATATCTCGTCCCCACCAGCTCATCCGGCAGATACTGCTGCTCTACCCAGTGTCCCGGATAGGAATGGGGATATTTGTAGCCTGATCCGTGGCCGAGTTTGCGGGCGCCGGGATAGCTGGCGTCTTTCAGGTGGACTGGTACCTGGCCGCATTCTTTTTTTTCAATGTCTTCCAGTGCCTTATTTATGGCAACGTAAGATGCGTTGCTTTTGGGGGCGCAGGCAAGGTAGGTGCAGGCGTGGGCAAGTATGATCCGGGCTTCGGGCATGCCGACCTTATGGACGGCTTCAAATGCCGCATTGGCGATGACAAGGCCCATGGGGTCTGCGTTGCCTATGTCTTCGGAGGCGGCGATCAGCATGCGCCGGGCGATGAATTCAGGGGACTCGCCGGAGGCAATCATCCGTGCCATATAATGCAGTGCCGCATCCGGGTCGCTTCCCCGGATGCTTTTTATGAAGGCGGATATCACGTCATAGTGATAATCGCCGTTGCGGTCGTAGATCAGGTGTTTTTTCTGGAGGCAGTCCTCAAGTACGTCTCTGCCAAGACGGGAGATCCCGTCCGCGCCCGGGGGCGTTGTCAGGGCTGCCAGTTCCAGTGCGTTAAGGGCCTTTCGTGCATCTCCCCCTGCATAGGAGGCTAAGAATTCGAGCTCAGGCTGCTCGACACGGACATTCAGCATTCCAAGGCCCTTCTCCTCGTCAGCGAGAGCCCGGTTGAGAATCCGGATGATATCCTCCGGTTCAAGTGCATTCAACTGAACGATCATGGAGCGGGATACAAGGGCTCCGTTCACTTCGAAATACGGATTCTCAGTGGTTGCGCCCACCAGGATGACTGTACCGTCCTCCACTGCCGGAAGAAGGCCGTCCTGTTGTGCTTTGTTGAAGCGATGGATTTCATCTATGAAGAGGATGGTCCGTTTATGGTGCATCCCCAGTGTCTGTTTTGCCGCCTCAATGACCTCCCGAAGCTCTTTTATTCCGGAGGTAACCGCATTTACCTGAGTGAATTCTGATTTAGTGGTATTGGCAATGACCCTGGCCAGACTGGTTTTTCCGGTGCCCGGCGGTCCGTACAGGATGATGGACTGTACCCTGTCCGCTTCCACGGCTCTTCGCAGCAGCTTACCCTTGCCCAGGATATGCTCCTGCCCGATGAATTCTTCCATATTGACAGGCTTCAACCGCTCTGCCAGCGGCGCCTTACTTTTCAATTGTGCATTTCGCGATAGATCAAAAAGGTCCATATACGCCCTCCATGGGAACATCTGTTTGCAGTATAGCAGAAAAAGAAGGGTTTTGCCACAGATGTCACAGATGAAAGTCGATACCGCGCTGCGACTCCCCCTGTCCTTTCAGGACATCCCCCTCCCGGAGGGAGATTGAGCGTTTCATGACAAAAAAAGATAGAGCCAAGTGCACTCTATCTTCCTGTTCCTATTTCACCATTACCTTCCCCACATACTCCGTCGTCATCAGCTGCAGCAATGACCCGTATTCAACGCCGAATTCCATGATATCCCCTACCGAGTAGGCTTTGTCGGAGTCGGTTACGTCGATGATGAGGTGGTCGCTGCTGGCGCCGAGGATGATGAGCTTTTCGTCTTTCAGGACGAGGTAATCGGGATTAACGTCCTGTTTGCCGACTCCAAGGATGGCGCGTTTGCGGATGCCGCGGTCTGTGACAGACGGGACGTTGCCGAAGGCATCTACGCCGATGGAGCCGATGGGCAGGGACTGCTTTTCTTTCAATTCGATGATCTGTGCCTTGAAGTTGAAGATATCCTGGTGGGTGTTCGGAATATCCTCACCGTAGGCGGTTTCACGGCCCAACAGAAGGGCTTCGCCGATGCGCAGGTTGTTGACTTTCGAAGGCATCCTGTTCTGGTCCAGGAGGTAAAGGCTGCTGGAGTTTCCGCCGGAGATGATGTCCAGCTGAATCCCGAATTTGTTCTGAACGTCTTCTGCCAGCTGGCACAGTTGGCCAAGGTTGTTCTCATCGGGTATGACACCGCCGTAGCAGGTAAGGTTGACACCCATTCCAACCAACCGGATGTTTTTGAGCTTGAGTATTTCTTCCACTGTTGTGTTGACGTCTGTGAACCAGACGCCCTCACGCAGATCGCCTAGGTCAACCATCAGGATGATGCCATGGATTTTTCCCTGCTTCTCGGCTTCG
Organism: uncultured Peptostreptococcaceae bacterium; assembly: GCA_964511875.1. Lineage (GTDB taxonomy): Bacteria > Bacillota > Clostridia > Peptostreptococcales > Acidaminobacteraceae > CAZEHS01. The sequence goes on along the minus strand of CAZEHS010000082.1, from coordinate 1,722 downwards.
GCGTTCAACAGCCGAATCGTGGAGAGCTCGGAATTGTTGCTGATATCCACATTGGCCACTACCAGGTCCGCTTCGGAAGCCATTGGGAGCCGCAGCAGCACCTTCGGGATATTGAACAGTTTCATGCGCTCCAGATTCTCTATCCGGGAATCTGCCAGGAAATCTATTCCCCCGGCAACGATTGCACCAACGATGGGCTCCATTGCGCAGACGCACTTTGTGACTGCCATTGTGTTGATTTTCCGGGCTTTGCAGATCCCATTGAGGGTTCTGACGTTGTGTTCCAATTTTGTAAGGTTAACTTCCAGTAATGGATACTTCAAAGCAGTCCCTCCTTAAATTTCGAGACTTTTTTTCATGAGCAGCAGGGCTGCCTCCGGGTATTCCTTGGAGAGCACACCCAGTGAAGCCATGATGTAGTGGTTATCGATGAGGATGATGCATTCGGCATTGGGAAGGAGCTTGTCCCCCCGATTGCTGTGGGCGATCTTTTCAAGGATTTTCAAGCGGTTTGGAAGCCTGCTTAGAGCGCCTCCTGTTCCGATGATGTATTTCACTCCGGTGAGGTCTTTTCCTTCAGCCATTTTAACCTTGCCTGAGCTGCCGAAAATATCCCTGAAGCCCCCTGCGTGGCGGTGGCTTGACAGGATGACCGCTTCCTGGGTGAGCCGTTCGACGAATTTTTTCTGATCCTCTTCAACGGGAATTGGCAGATGGTGATCGATCAGATACTGAACCTGATCCTGATCCATGCACAGATCCTTGGCCAGTTTTTCCATGCCTATCAGCTCGACAACGTTGGTCATATTGATGAATACGCCCAAATCCCCTTCAACCGTGCGTTTGGCTTTTGGCTCCGGAGACAGCAGGATTTTTCCTACTTCCTCGGTGTCTTCAGTCACTGAGTGGATGTCTGTTGTGGCACCACCCACGTCCAGTGTCATCAGATCGCCTATGTCCGCCATCAGAACCTTGGAAGCCTCCATGACCGCTCCTGGCGTGGGGATGATATGCCCTTTGACCATTTCGCGTACGTGGGACATCCCTGGTGCGTGAACGATGTGCTCCTCAAAAACGTCCTGAATGACCTTTCTGGTGGGCTCGACGTTCAGGGTATCTATTTTCGGGTAAACGTTTTCAACGATATAGAGCAGATTGCCTTTTCCGTTCTCTTCAAATATCTCCCGGATATCGTCCTGATTCACGACGTTGCCCGCGTAAATGACAGGAACGGTGATATCCAGCTTGGCAATGACTTCTGCGTTATGAAGCGCCGTGTCAGCTTCGCCGTAATCCACTCCGCCGGCAATGAGGATGATGTTCGGGTTTATTTCCTGGATCTTCTTGATTTCGCTCCGCCGCAGTCTTCCAGCTGTAACCAGGTGGATATTGGCCCCTGCACCGAGCGCTGCTTCCCGTGCCGCCTTGGCTGTCATATCGTAGACAAGACCATGCACCGTCATTCGGAGCCCCCCTGCAGCGCTGGAGGTAGCCATCAATTCACGGTATTCAATATCCGTTACGCCCAAATTCTTCTTTAGTGAGTCGATAGCACCGTTCAGACCGATGTTGACGTCCCCTTGCAGGACGCTAGTAGGGGCCTGACCCTGTCCGATAAAGACAGGGTCAGCCGTTTCCAGGTCTTTGAACGCATTTACAACGGTGGTTGTGCTGCCGATTTCGGCTACCAGTACGTCGATTACCATTCAAATCCCTCTTTCT
>CAZEHS010000081.1:0-15307 GCA_964511875.1 uncultured Peptostreptococcaceae bacterium | reverse complement strand
CCGCGCTTTTTTGCCCTGAAAAGCCTGGGACAGTCAAATCAACACTTCCAGATTCGTTCAAAAGGAGTCCGGTCGGACTCCACTCAAAACAAGAATTAGGCCTTCAATACAAGGTAAAACATAACGAAAGGAGGGAACCTCATTGGTTGCCCGATCCCATTGGAATCGGGCCGAGGATACACTTATGAGCAAAATAAAGGTTGTACATTACCTGAATCAGTTTTTTGCCGGTATCGGCGGCGAAGAAAAAGCCGATGTAAAACCCGAAGTACGAATGGGTGTTGTAGGTCCCGGGATGGCTCTTAACAAAGAGTTCGGAGATGCAGCAGAAATTGTTGCTACCATCATCTGCGGAGACTCCTACTTCAATGAGAATCTTAAGGAAGCACAGGAGACAATCCTGGCTATGATAAAAGAGCAGCAGCCGGATATATTCGTTGCAGGTCCTGCATTCAACGCTGGCCGTTACGGTGCCGCTTGCGGAACCATCTGTAAAGCCGTCAAAGAACAGCTGGGGATTCCGGTTGTAACTGCGATGTATGAAGAGAATCCCGGTGTAGACATGTTCCGGAAGGATCTCATCATCGTAAAAACGACAGATAGTGCTGCCGGAATGCGTACAGCTGCCCCTGCACTGGCAAAAGTGGCTCTTAAAATGGCCAAAGGCGAAGAAATCGGTTCACCTGAATCAGAAGGCTACCATGTACGAGGTGTCCGGAAGAATATTTTCGTAGAGAAGACCGGTGGCGAACGGGCTGTAGACATGATGATCAAGAAACTGAAGGGTGAGCCGTTTGTTACGGAGTATCCCATGCCTGTTTTCGATCACGTGGCTCCAAACCCAGCTGTCAAGAACATGAAAACTGCAAAAATCGCTCTGGTTACCTCCGGTGGAACAGTGCCGAAAGGGAACCCGGACCGTATCGAGTCTTCCAGCGCCTCCAAATACGGAAAGTATGATATTTCCGGATTCCAGACGCTGTCCAGTGCGGATCATGAAACGGCTCACGGCGGTTACGATCCCGTGTATGCCAATAACGATCCCAACCGCGTACTGCCAGTCGATGTTCTCCGCGATATGGAGAAGGAAGGCCGTATCGGTTCCCTGCATCAATACTTCTACACGACTGTCGGCAACGGCACATCGGTTGCAAGTTCCAAACAGTTTGCCAACACCTTTGCCAAAGAACTGTTGGCTGACGGCGTAACAGCTGTCATCCTCACCTCAACCTGAGGGACTTGTACTCGTTGCGGCGCAACGATGGTGAAAGAAATTGAAAGAGCGGGCATCCCTGTCGTGCATATCTGTACAGTTGTACCGATTTCGCTGACGGTCGGAGCGAACCGTATTGTTCCTGCAATCGCAATCCCTCATCCCCTGGGCGATCCTAATATGGATCCCGCAGAAGAAAAGAGACTGCGGTACAAATTGGTTGAAAAGTGCCTCGTAGCTCTTGAAACCGAAGTGGACGGACAGACAGTATTTGATAAATAAGCTTTTAATGAAAGCGGGTTGGGGTAAAACCCATCCCGCTTTTTTAAAACACGCAAAGAATTGTGAAAGAAACAAACAGGAACCACCGAAGACACCGAAATCACCGATCGAAATCTGAATGAGGCCATAGCCTTTTCGGTGATTTCGGTGTGTTCGGTGGTTAATTCTAATCACTCACTCAGGAGGAAAACCCAATGAGTTTTGCAGTCACTAAAGCAGCGGGGTACGTACTGATCCACACCCCGGACATGATCATCCACAACGGCACGACACAGACAGTGGAACGGGCAGCCAATCCTGAATCGGACTACCTTAAAAAAGTTTCAGGCGCCCTTCGCAAATACGAGGATGTAGTCAATTACGCTCCTAATCAGACATATATCGGGAACATGACTCCTGAAGAACTGGGAGCCGTAGCGGAGCCATGGTATGCCAATCCGGTATCCGGTCAGCGCCAGGGTAAGCTTGGTGAAATCATGCCCCAGGACGAATTCATAGCCATGATCAAACTGGCAGATTCATTCGACCTGGTTAAACTGGACCGTGAATTCACAAGAAATGTAAGAACGAAGATGGCGGACCACCCGCTTTTCAATGACGAAGAACTTGCCCGGCTCGGCGAGGGTGAGGACATGAATCTCATCGAAGAGTTCGTGGACAAGCATCATGCTGAAGCCATCTATCAGGATTTCAAACTTGTTGGCTGTGTAAAAAAAGCCCATGATGTGGACGTTAACCTGAATGCCCATGTCATGTTCGAGAACCTGGTGGTAAAAGCCTCCGGCGTTCTGGCATTCAAACATCTCATCGCTAAGAACAACATCGATGTGACATGCGTGGACTACGTCATCGAATGCTCTGAAGAGGCTTGCGGCGACATGAACCAGCGAGGCGGCGGCAACTTCGCCAAAGCAATCGCAGAATCAGCCGGTGCCGTAAACGCTACCGGATCCGATACACGGGGATTCTGCGCAGCGCCCACCCATGCTCTTATCCAAGCTGCCGCACTGGTAAAGTCCGGTGTTTATGATAATGTCGTTGTTGTAGCCGGTGGCGCAACCGCGAAGCTAGGCATGAATGGCAAGGACCATGTTAAAAAAGATATTCCCATCCTGGAGGATGTATTGGGCGGCTTTGCCATCCTTATCAGCAAGAATGACGGAATCAGCCCCATCATCCGTACAGATCTGGTTGGCCGCCACACTGTCGGCACCGGATCCTCACCTCAGGCCGTAATAACAGCCCTGGTTACTGCCCCTCTCGATAAAGGCAATATGAAGATCACCGATATTGATAAATACTCAGTAGAAATGCAAAATCCTGACGTCACCAAACCAGCCGGCGCTGGAGATGTTCCTGTTGCAAACTACAAAATGATAGCTGCCATCGGCGTGAAGCGGGGCGAATTGGAACGGACCGGAATGGATGCATTTGTCACCCGGCACGGTATGGTGGGCTGGGCTCCTACCCAAGGACATATCCCATCAGGCGTGCCTTATATAGGCTTTGCCATCGATTCGTTGACAACGGGGACCATGAACCGGGTCATGGTCGTTGGAAAAGGCAGCCTCTTCCTGGGGCGAATGACAAACCTTTTTGACGGCGTCTCGTTCATCATAGAACGCAACACCGGCAAGACAGAAGAAGCCGGCGCACTGAACAAAGACGAGATCAACAAGCTGATAGCGGAGGCCATGAAAGGCTTTGCGACTCATCTCTTGAACGCGTAGGGGGTGAGAACATGTCGAATACCCATGTGAAACAAATGCTTGGCGAAGCATTCCTTGAAATCGCTCAGGCAATCGAAACAGGCAACTTCAAAAAGAAAGTCAGAGTCGGCATCACGACTCTGGGCAGCGAGCATGGGACCTTTAACATGCTCCAGGGTGCCGAGCTGGCAGCCCGAACTTCGGATTACGAGATAGTCCTCATTGGCCCGAAATCCGATGTGAATCTTCCTCAGATCATCGTTGATGATGAGGGGGACATGCACAAACGGATGGAAGAGCTGTTGGACAGCGGTGAAATCGATGCCTGTGTCACGATGCACTATAACTTTCCGATCGGTGTCTCCACAGTGGGGAAGGTCATCACTCCAGGTAAGGGGACTGAAATGTTCCTTGCAACCACCACCGGTACCTCAGCCACCAATCGTTCTGAGGCAATGTTCAAGAATGCCATCTACGGCATCATAGCAGCAAAGGCAATGGGTATCAAGGATCCCACCGTCGGTATCCTCAATGTCGACAACGTCCGGATCGTGGAACGGGCTCTGAAAGAGCTGAATGCGAATGGCTATCCGGTCAATTTCGGGGGTTCCATGCGATCGGACGGCGGTTCGGTCATGCGGGGCAATGACCTCCTTACCGGCAGTGTTGATGTCATGGTCTCGGACACCCTCACAGGAAACATTCTCATGAAGATGTTCTCATCCTTCGCCACCGGAGGCAGCTATGAAGCTACAGGCTACGGTTATGGCCCGGGTATCGGTGAAGATTACCACCGCACCATCCTGATACTCAGCAGGGCATCCGGCGTTCCTGTAGTGGCAAATGCCATCCAGTATGCGGCCTCCCTTGTCAAAGGGAATCTTAAGACTGTTGCAGCAAAAGAATTCAAAGCGGTTAAAGAGGCCGGTTTCGAGCGGATTGTACAGGGCTTCAACAAGGTTCAGGACAAGGTATGTGAGGAGCCCGTCGTCAAGGCCCCTGATAAGGAAGTTGTGACCGGCACCATCTCCGGCATAGACATCATGGATCTGGACAGTGCTGTTCAAGCCCTGTGGAAGAGCGGCATTTACGCAGAAAGCGGAATGGGCTGTACCGGCCCGATCGTCATGGTTCATGAAACCAAACTGGACATTGCAATGACGGTGCTTGCCAAGGCCGGTTTTGTAGCAAAACCAGCTGATATCTGCTGATTTAAACTCAAATGAATTCTATTATTCAGTAAAACGACTGCCCAGAAAACGGGCAGTCGTTTTACTGTAAAGGACATTTGTCCTATTTTTTTCGAGGCTCTTTGTTTATTTTCACTGAGAGAGTATAATTAGTGAGGAGCCATCCTGAATACTTTCCTGTAACAAGCTGTTATCAGCTTATTTGTACGCATGAAGGGGTTATGTTCTCTTTTTATAGTGAACAAAACTAAACAGCGTAATCAAATCCGGTTTTTAACGCCAATACGGGAAAAACCCTTGAAAAAAGGTGTTTCAGAGACTCCGAAGCGGGATATTAAAAGAGGGGGAGCTGACGACCCGGAAATCCAAGGGATGGCTTTGTGAAAACAACACATATGTTTTCACCGCCATTGTTGGTAGTTTAGAACCAGAGCACCATCGCACATTGCGGATATCGTTTTCCTTCTGTCAGAAAGAAGATTGAATCTTCTTAATAAAAAGAGGAAATCGGAGATTCGCGGAGAATTAGTTACATAAGTCTTAGGAAAAAACCTTAGAGGAGGAAATGAGTGATGAAAAAATGGTTCGCGATGCTTTTGGCAGTGGTGATGATTCTCTCTCTCTTTACAGGCTGTGCTCCAAAACCCGCTGCACCGGTTGAACCTGCTGCTCCGGCCGAGCCTGCTGCAGCCGAAATGAAAGTAGCCATGGTAACGGATGTAGGCGGAGTTAATGACCTGAGCTTCAACCAATCCGCTTGGGAAGGAATGACAAAAGCACAGACAGAGCTGGGAATCAAAGCATCATACCTGGAGTCCAAACAGGAGGCTGATTATGCAGTCAACCTGGAAACTCTGGTTGATGAGGAGAACGATCTTGTTTGGGGAATCGGATTCATGATGGGTGATGCGCTTAAAGCGGCAGCAGCCAACTATCCCGATCAGAAATATGCCATCATTGATCAGTCATACGGCGAAGAAACACCAAAGAACGTTGTCGGTGTAACCTTCAAAGCCAATGAATCTTCATTTCTGGTAGGTTACATAGCTGGTAAAATGACCAAGACAAATAAAGTCGGTTTCATCGGTGGTGTAGACTTCGCTTTGATCCGTGAGTTTGATTACGGTTTCCAAGCCGGCGTTAAAATGGCTAATCCCGAATGTGTTGTTTTGAACCAGTATGCAGGTTCCTTCACGGATGCTGCTGCCGGTAAATCCATAGCTGAAAAGATGTATAGCGATGGCGCAGACATCATTTTCCACGCAGCCGGCGCAACCGGGAACGGAATGATCGAAGCTGCTAAGGAAAAGAACAAATTTGCAATCGGCGTTGACCGTGACCAAAATGACCTGGCTCCTGATAACGTGATCACTTCTGCTATGAAGCGCGTTGACAATGGGATCTACAATGTGATCAAGGATCTTAAAGACGGCAAGTTCGAGGGCGGCACAACGGTATCATATGGCTTGGCTGAAGGCGGCGTAGATATCGCTCCTACTTCCAGCAAACTGGTGCCTCCTGAGATTCTCACTGAAGTTGAAGCTCTTAAAGCTAAAATCATCGCTGGTGAGCTCAAAGTACCAAAAACAGAAGAAGAATTCAAAAGCTTCAAATAGACTTAAGGCAGTCATGATAAAGGGATTCTGTTTCAAAGCAGAATCCCTTTTTCTTAATCAACGAACCATCGTTCAAACATTCAGTCAGGAGGGGTGCGCTTGGGCATAAAAACAATCGACTTCAATTCTAAAGTCGTCGAGATGAAGGGGATTACAAAGATGTTCGGCTCCTTTGTTGCCAATGACGCCATAGATCTAACGGTCCATAAGGGCGAAATCCATGCGCTGTTGGGAGAAAATGGCGCTGGCAAGACCACATTGATGAACATTCTCTATGGACTGTATCATCAGACAAGTGGCGAAATATTCATCAAAGGTGAAAAAGTAACCATCAAGAACCCCAACGTCGCAATCAAGTACGGTATCGGGATGGTACACCAGCACTTCATGCTGGTCCATAACTTTACAGTTACTGAAAATATCATACTCGGTATCGAACCGGTAATCGGCTTAGGACACCTAAATCTGGATAAGGCACGCAAGGATGTTCGTGAGCTGTCCGAGAAATATGGGCTGACTGTGGATCCGGATTCAAAGATAGAGGACATCTCAGTCGGCATGCAGCAGCGTGTTGAAATCCTGAAGGCTCTTTACAGGGGAGCAGAAATCCTGATACTTGACGAGCCGACGGCAGTGCTGACTCCTCAGGAGATTCAGGAGCTGATCGGAATCATGCGCAAGCTCACTGAACAGGGAAAGACAATCATCATCATCACCCATAAGCTTAAAGAAATCAAAGCCTGCGCGGATTTCTGCACGGTAATCCGAAGAGGGAAGAGGATTGGTGTAGTAGATGTTTCCCAGGTGAGCCAAAGCGAACTGGCCTCCATGATGGTGGGCAGAGAAGTGACGTTCGCTGTCGCAAAGGCGGATCGCGAATCCGGTGCAACTGCTCTGGAAGTGAAGGGGTTGACGGTTGAGGATTCTCGCGGGATCGAAGTGGTGAAGAACCTGAACTTAATAGTCCGGGAAGGCGAAATCCTGGGTCTGGCAGGGATTGACGGGAATGGGCAGACAGAACTGGTTGAGGCACTGACAGGATTAAGACCGATCAAATCCGGTGAAATCTGGATCAAAGGAAAACAGTTGGCCGGAAGTACCGTACGTGAGATTTTCGAGGCTGGAATATGCAATATCCCCGAAGACCGACAGAAACATGGGCTGATCATGGATTTCACCATGTATGAGAATATGGTTCTGGAAAATTATCGTATTGAGCCATTTTCAAAAAAAAGCCGTTTGGATTTCGATGCCATTAAGAAGTTCACGCGGACGCTTGTCGAGAAGTTCGATGTACGGCCGACAAACATCCACCTTACTGCCCGGGCACTGTCCGGCGGGAACCAGCAGAAGGTGATCATTGCCAGGGAAGTCACGAATGATCCCGATGTATTGATTGCGACTCAACCTACCCGCGGTCTTGATGTGGGGGCTATCGAATTTGTCCATAAATCCCTGGTGGAGCAGCGTGACAAAGGCAAAGCGGTTCTTCTGGTTTCCTATGAGCTGGATGAGGTCCTAAATGTATCCGACTATATTGCCGTTATCTATGAAGGCCAGATTGTCGGACATGTAAATGCAAAGGATACGAATGAAAATGAATTGGGACTCATGATGTCAGGAGGTGCAGGTCATGCCCGATAACAAGACACTGGGTTCACGAATCAAAAAGATGTTTTTGAATGAAACCCTTATTGTGACCACTCTTTCAGTAATCATGGGCCTGTTGGTCGGCGCTGTTGTTCTGGGCATTGCCGGTTATGATCCAATCAAAGCTTACACGACTATGCTGATGGGAGTCGTATCAAGGCCGAAATTTCTGGCTCAGACAGTCGTTTATTCCATGCCGGTGATTCTGACAGGCATATCCATTGCATTCGCTTTCAGAACGGGGCTGTTCAATATCGGTGCAGAGGGGCAGTTCATGATAGGTGCTCTGACTGCTGCAGTGCTTGGTTTTGCTATAGACCTTCCCGCAATCATCCATATCCCCATTGTCATTCTGGGAAGTGCACTGGCTGCCGGTCTATATGGCGGTCTGGCAGGATGGCTGAAAGCCCGTTTCGGTGTTCATGAGGTTATCAGCACAATCATGCTGAACTGGTTTGCACTTTATTTTTCGAATTACATCGTTTATCTGCCCTCGCTGAAGAATCCGGGACCTGAATCCACGTACGACATTCATGAGTCGGCAAGGCTTACGATCGACAGCCTCATATGGCTTGTCGGACCTGGAGTCAAGGTCAGTTGGGGAATCCCAATAGCCCTGATTGTGGTCGCAATGGTATCCTATTACCTGTTCAAGACAGTACAAGGCTTTGAACTCAGAGCTGTCGGTTTCAACAAGGAAGCCGCACGCTATGCCGGGATCAATGTGGATGCCTGTGTTGTCAAATCAATGGCCATCGCCGGAGCTCTGGCAGGGTTGGCAGGGGCTCTCCATGTGACCGGAGTATCCTATCACGTTTCTAAACTGGCGGTTTCTGAAGGATACGGTTTTAACGGGATTGCAGTCGCTCTCATTGGAAACAGTTCTCCTATCGGGGTAGTCCTGGGCGGGGTACTGTTCTCAGCTCTCAACTATGGCGGTACGAAGATGCAGTCGCTTCAAGTCCCTTCAGAAGTAGTCAGTATCGTAATCGGCGCCATCATATTCTTCATCGCCATCTCCAGAGTCTTCAAACCGCTTTTGAAGCCGCTCAAAAAATTCACTGCAGAGGAGGAATAAACCATGAACGACGCTATCCTGGCAATCGGATATATTCTTGGTACATCGTTTATGTACGCTACTCCGCTGATCTTCACAGCTAATGGAGCGGTCATCACTGAAAACTCCGGCGTCATCAATATCGGACTGGAGGGTATGATGACAATCGGAGCATTCTCAGGTGCTGCAGCAGGTGTACTTACAGGTGATCCGTGGCTTTCCTTCCTGATTGCAGGACTTTCCGGTGCTTTTTTCGGTCTGCTGCACGCAGTTGCCTGCATCAGATACAATGCGGATCAGGTGGTTTCTGGAATAGCCATGAATTTTCTGGCGCCCGGAGTCGCATTTTTCCTGTCCCGACGGATGTTCAACGGTGCGACGATGACCCCATCCGTTGAAAAGAAAATGCCGAAAATATTCAATGATTTTTTCACCGGTCTGATCCATAATAATCCGGACAGCGTATGGGCGAAATTTGCAGACAGCGTGTTCAATCAGAACGTTACGGTATACATGGGAATCATTCTGGTATTCATCACCTGGTATGTCCTGAACAAGACCCGATTGGGCCTGCGGATCCGTGCTGTTGGAGAACACCCCAAGGCAGCTGATACCGTTGGAGTCAATATCTATTATGTCAGATACCTGTGTGTCACCCTGTCCGGATTTTTCGCCGGTCTCGGTGGTGCCGCAATGAGCATCGCAATCGTAGCCGGTTTCAGGCCGGGTCTGATTTCCGGTCACGGATTCATCGCTCTGGCCGCTATGATATTTGGAAAATGGAAGCCCCGACTGACCATGCTTGCCTGTCTGCTGTTCGGGGCCACCAACGGCCTCAAGTTCTACCTGGGAAGCATAGGTGTTCAGATCAATGGGGACTTATTGTCCACCATGCCTTATGTGATCACCCTGCTTGTTCTGGTCCTATTCGTTGGTAAAGCGGTAGCGCCGGCAGCCAGCGGGAAGCCATATGAGATGGATGCCCGGTAGGAACGCTAATTGATGCGCAAATGGATGTATTTGCTTGGACAGCTAAAAGGGAGAGATTGCCGCGCCTGCGGCTCGCAATGACAACATTCTTGTCTTCGCGAAGAACGCAGTGAAGCGGCGATCTCTCCCTTTTTCCTTTTTCAATGTTAAGGTTTGTCCTTATCTCGTGCTTATGCCATCTTGAACAGGTAAAAATCCACAAGACTGATGACGATTTCGATCAGAATCAGAAAGATAATCATCCATTCCAATGAGTTTGATTTTCTGTGCTGCACCAAAGACGTGAACATCTGGAGGATATCCATAAGTGTGCTGCTCTTGGCCTGCAGCTTATCGTAGCGCTCATCGAGCTCGAACAGGCCTGACAGATTGGAGTACATCGATTCGGCATCGGAATCGTTCCAGGTGATATCCGGTTTATCCAGCAGCATGATATATGAGACAGTACTGTATTTGAATCGAAGGATTCTTGACGCAATCACGGCAACAGCGTCATCCCGTGCGCTCAACTTGCCATGCTGCAGACGGTCGATGATGGGTTCGATTTCGTCCAGAAGATCTTCGATATCCGCTTCCACTTTTTCAAGAGCCACAGACTTTGCCAGTACGACTGACAGGATTCCCGTCTGGTAAGCAGCCAGCTGGTGGACCCACATGGCATCATAGTCTACAGATTCATCCTCGTCAGTCAGTTCCAGCTTATAGTCGTCTGCATAATCATAATTCGGACTATTCAATGCCGGGTCGATAGTCATGAGATAATTGACGATATCAACGATTTCATGATGCTGAAGATTGATGAATACGATACTCCCGAATGGAAATATATCGACCAGCTTCCCATCAGGTTCATTGAGAATGCTTTTAAGATGGGAGGGATTCAGACGCAAGAAATCCTCCCATTCGAACTTTTTGCGGATTCCGAAATGAGATGCGAATTTATTCAGACTGATTTCCTTGAAAAGCGCAAAAACCTTGAAAGAAGTTGTAGACATGGAATCCTCCTGCTAAGTAATAATTCTATTGTACACTAAAGAATGCATGAATTGCTCTTCGTATTTTCGAGTTTGTCAGAACAAGATGAATATGCACGATTGTGCGGGGTATTAAGGGAACGAGCCCTGGATTATCTGATGAGGTGACCTTTTGGAGAGCAGTAGCCGGATTGATGAAAGCTTGAAAAAAACTTCGATTAGAAGAAAGCTAATGGTACCCTTGCTTGCAACGGTACTGTTTGTTTTTGTTTTTTTGGCAGCATCGCAATATTGGGTGACAAAGACCGAATCCGAAAAGGAAATCCAGGACAAACTGACTACAAACTCCCGACTGGCGTCCCTTGTTTATGCCAATGCATTATGGAATTACAATGATGAGGGGATGGCGGACATTGCCAATGCAATGATGCTGGACCCGGAAATCGGATTCGTCACTGTACGGACATTTTCAGGCAGAGAGGTTTTTTCGAAAAGGGCGCAGGGACCGGAATATGAACCAGTGTACATAAGCCGGATGGAGATTCCAATAAATTATCAGAATCAGCCTATAGGCATCGTTACCGTTGGTGTAACGACTCATTTCAGACAGGATGCCCTCCGGCTGGAGCTGTCGCGGATCGCGTTATACCTTACTGTAACGATTACTGCATTCGGGATTGTAATCAGTCGGGTGGCGATGTCCGTTACAGCGCCCATCCTCAAATTGGAGCAGAGCGCTGAAGAATTGGCCCACGGAAAGCTGGAACAGAGAATCGTAATTGAATCAAGAGATGAGATCGGAAGCCTGGCAGAAAAATTCAATGATATGGCTGCCAGCCTTTCTGCTCTGATAAGCGAACGTGCACTTTCTCACAATCTATTGGAGCAGAAAGTGGAAGAAAGAACAGCTGAATTGACTGCATTGAATCAGGAACTGATGGCGATCAATGATGAACTTGTTTCTGCTTTGGATAGATTGAAGAAAACGCAGCATCAGCTGATTCATTCGGAAAAAATGGCAGCTTTGGGCGGTCTAGTGGCAGGCATGTCCCATGAAATAAGCACGCCTATTGGAATTGCTGTTACCGGTGTGTCGTATGTCCAGAAGGAATTGAAACAGATCAGTAAACAACTGAAGGAAGGTACATTAAAGAGAACCGAATTTGAAGAATTCATCTCAGAGAGCATGATTTTCATTCAGACATCTGAAAAGAACCTGGAAAGAGCAGACCTTCTCATACGAAGCTTCAAACAGATTTCAGCGGATCAGACCTCTGAGGATATGAGACAGTTCAATGTGAAAAACTATCTTGATGAGCTGATCCTGAGCCTCAATCCCTTGATGCGCAACAAGACGCATCAGGTGATCGTTGAGTGTCCGGAAAGCCTTGAAATAACCAGCTGCCCGGGCAATCTTGCTCAGATTCTGACGAATTTCATCACAAATTCCCTCCGTCATGGTTTCAAAAGCGACTTTTCAGGAATCATGAGGATTCATATGGACAGGTTCGGAAGTCTATATACACTTACATACAGTGATAACGGGAGAGGGATGTCAAAGGACGTGCTGGAACAAATGTATGATCCGTTTTTTACTACTAAGCGGGGGGCCGAAGGTGGGACTGGGCTGGGAATGCATCTTGTCTATAACATCGTCACTAAGAAACTGGGTGGAGAGATAGAATGTTTCAGTGAACCTGATAAGGGGGTCAGCTTCATCATTACATTTCCGGATCTGTTCGGATAATGATCCGGATGCTCATGAGTGGTTTGGCTGAATTCTTCTAAAGGAGGACGATACATGAATTTCATAAAAAAACCCTGCATGTTAAGGGCGATTGGGATAATATGCCTGGCGGCGGCTCTGGCGAGCCTGATATCAGGCTGTGTCAGGAAGCCTGATGATGTTCTTATTAAACCCAGATCCAAACAGATCATAGAATCGAAGCTCGATGAAAAAGTCATACTTCTGGTGACAGAGAACAATATCCCTTATGGATTCGAGGAAAACGGCATCATCAAGGGGATTGCTGTCGATGTGCTCAATGAGGCATTCGCAAGGCAAGGCTATGGGATTGATCTGAAGATGTTTCCCTGGACGAGGAGTCTGCAGATGGTAGAAGATGGCGATACCGATGGGATATTCTGCGCTTTCTACAGTGAAGAGCGTGCAGTATACATGCAGTATCTCAATGAGCCCATCGCATCTGAAGCTCAATATGTGTACACGCTCAAGAATTCTCCTGTGAAATTCGACGGAACTCTGAATTCCTTGAAGCCGTATCGGATCGGAGTGATACAGGATTGGTACTATGGGGCCGATTTTGAAGCGGCAGTCGAAGCTCGTACATTGAATGTGGAGGAGGTTACGGAACTTCCGATCAATCTTCAGAAGCTTTTGGATGGACGGATAGATGCAATTGTAAATCCCCATCTTTCCACCCTGTATTATCTTAAGCAGATGAAAATTCAGGATAAGGTCGTTGAGCAGTCAATTCCGTTGCGGGAGCCCTCGGGACTTTACCTGGCTTTCACAAAGAAGCGTTTCGTGGATCAGGAGCTGATAAGAAAAATCGATGAAGAATTGGTAAGGATGAAGACCGATGGAACGTACCAGAAAATTATCGACAGCTACACCCGCTGAACTGACTTCATAATCCATTGGACTGACGAATATTTTTATAAAATGCAATTTGGAGATACATCGGATGCATTATATAATAAATATAGGTTAGCATGCATGATATGAGAAAGGGGTCTTAATCACGCATGAGGGTCTGTGGTATAATGAAGGAAGTTTTGAGAGGCAGGTGATGGCTCCGTGAAAATGCAGTTCAATTTGAATATGGTTCAGACGCAGAAGCTGGTCATGACGCCGGAGCTTCGTCAAGCCATCGAAATCCTTCAATATAATTCGGTAGAGCTGACTGAATTCATACAGGAACAGCTGATGTCAAATCCTGTATTGGATATCTATTCCGGAAGCGAAGGGGCGGATAAGCCCGTCGAGAAGACCGATCGCCCGGAATCTGCAGACAATCTGCAGGAAATTCCCCGGCGGACCCCTGAGTCCGTGGCTGAAGAGATCATGCACAACCGACAGGAGATGGATTGGAAGGATTGGCGGGACGACGAGTATCCTTCCTGGCAGCGCCGGGAGCGGGAGGACCGCGAAGACTTCAATTTCGAGCAGATGCTGGTTCATGAGGATACGCTGACGGAGCACCTCCTTGATCAGCTGCAGTTCGCATCCCTTACCCAGCCCCAGTTCCTCATAGGGGTCTATATCATCGAAAACCTCGATGCCAAAGGCTACCTGCCCTTTTCCAGTGCGGAAATGGCCGTGCATATGGGGGTGGATGAGGACGATGTAGAGGATCTGGTGCAGATTATCCAGACCTTCGAGCCCTACGGCGTGGCTGCCCGGGATCTTCGGGAATGCCTGCTTATCCAGATCCAGCAGCGGGGCATACAGAATCCCGTCATTATCCCCATTGTGGAGGATTATCTGGAAGATCTGGCTTCCAACCGGATTGCGCTGATTGCAAAAGCACTGAACGTCACTCCCGACGATATCCAGAAAGCCGTCAATATCATCCGCAGCCTGGAACCTAAGCCGGGCCGGCTTTTCGCCAGCCTTCGGGATGTGCGGTTCGTTGTACCGGATGTGACCATTGAGAAGGTAGGCCAGGAATATGTGGTCCTGCTCAATGACCAGGCCACACCCCGGCTTAAAGTAAGCTCTTACTACCAGTCCATTGTCCGCAGCCAAGGGATGGAAGAAAATGCATCCACCTATATCCAGGAGCGGCTGCAGTCGGCTCTGCGGATCATCCGGAGCATCGAACAGCGGCGCAACACCATCTATAAGGTGGTGATGTCCATCATTGAAACCCAGCGGGAATTCTTCGACTATGGGGTCATGCATCTCAGACCCATGACGTTGAAAGATATCGCCGAAAAGGTGGAAGTCCACGAATCCACAGTGAGCCGGGCCGTTAACGGAAAATATGTCCAGTGTCCCCGAGGGGTTTTTGAACTGAAATATTTCTTCCAGAGCGGCGTCAGCGGCCTTGATGGTGAAGGGGTATCCTCCCAGAGCATCAAGAGCCAGATTGCCGAGCTCATTGGAAAGGAAGACGACCACAAGCCCCACAGCGACCAATATATCGCCGATGTGCTCAACAAGCAGGGAATCCAGGTATCACGACGCACCATCGCCAAATATCGCGAAGAGCTGGGTATTCCGGGTTCATCGAAACGGCGGCGGTTTTAATCGGTGGACCGGTGGCTTTGCCGTTGTTTTGTCAGTTTTATCAAAAAATCAAGCCTTTCTTATGGTAATTCATGAAAATATGTTCCTGACAGGGTTCCGTGTGGAAGCCCTGTTTTTTTACTGCCTAAACTGGTACAATAATCAAATAGAAGAATATTGATTAATCTGACAATTGATGGGTACAAACTCCAAATGTGGGTCAAAAATTCGGTAAAAAACGTTCAGGCCGTGTTGCTGGACGAAAAGTATGGGTATAAAGTGTGCAATGAAAGTCTTCAAGATCTGGGAGGAAGGTTATGAGCAACAGAAAACAGGAATTCGTCGCCATGATCCTGGCAGGCGGACAGGGG
>CAZEHS010000080.1:0-15462 GCA_964511875.1 uncultured Peptostreptococcaceae bacterium | reverse complement strand
CTGTGAAGAACGTTTTTAAAGGTGCAACCTTTTATATATTCATCTTCCTGATGATACTGGTACTGGTGAATTTTTCCCAGCCTCAGAAAGAACAGGACAAAAAGTTGGACTATACAGCGTTGCAGCAAGCACTAGCTAAAAATGAAGTTGTTTCCGTAAAAATCGTGAATCATGCGGTCACAGGAAAATTGAAAGATGGCACTCAGTTCCAATCGTATGTCCCGCCCATGGTGGAGCAGTCATTCGGAGCGTATGTCGACTCATTGGGTAAAGAAGGCAAACTCCAGATAGAGGGACAGGATCCTGTAGGTCGTCCATGGATCATGGATATCCTGCCGACAATCTTCATGATTCTGGTGTTCGTGGTATTCTGGTTCGTCTTCATGCAGAATTCCCAGGGGGGCGGCAACAAAGTCATGTCCTTCGGCAAAAGCAAGGCCCGACTGAATAATGAAGAAGACGGCCGCCGGATCACATTCAAGGATGTGGCAGGTCTGAAGGAAGAAAAGGAAGAGATGAAGGAAATAGTCGATTTCCTGAAAGCGCCTAAGAAGTACAACGATATGGGAGCCAGGATTCCCAAAGGTATCCTCATGGTGGGCCCGCCTGGCACAGGAAAGACATATCTTACCCGAGCAGTTGCCGGAGAGGCGGAAGTGCCTTTCTACAGCATCAGCGGTTCGGATTTCGTTGAAATGTTCGTTGGTGTCGGTGCTTCAAGGGTACGTGACACCTTCGATATGGCCAAGAAAAAAGCTCCCTGCATCGTATTCATTGATGAGATCGATGCGGTAGGCCGACGTCGGGGCGCAGGTGTCGGCGGAGGTCATGATGAACGGGAGCAGACGCTGAACCAGCTGCTTGTTGAGATGGACGGATTCAGTGAAAACGAGGGAATCATCATTATCGCTGCTACGAACCGTCCGGATATCCTGGATCCGGCACTTCTCCGACCAGGACGGTTCGACAGAGAAGTCATTGTCGGAATTCCTGACGTAACTGAGCGTGAAGAGATGTTTGAGGTCCACGCACGAAACAAGCCTTTGGAAGCGGATGTGGATCTGAAGGTATTGGCTCGCGGAACACCTGGATTCACACCTGCGGATATTGAAAACATCATGAACGAAGCAGCTATTCTGACTGCCCGTAAGGCCAGAAAGAAAATCAATATGGAAACCATTGAGGAAGCCAAGACCAAGGTCGTCATGGGCGTTGAAAAGAAAAGCCGGATCATCAGCGAGAAGGAACGCCGATTGACGGCCTATCATGAAGCGGGTCATGCAATCCTTGCCAAGGTCCTTCCGGATGTGGATCCGGTCCATCGGATCACGATCATTCCCCGCGGACGTGCCGGCGGATTCACCATGCAGCTTCCCCGGGAAGACCGCAGTTATACAACCAAATCCATGATGGAGAATGAGCTGGTCATCCTTTTAGGAGGACGGGTAGCTGAGAAACTGGTCCTCCATGATGTCAGCACGGGGGCACAGAACGATCTCAAACGTGTTTCAGGAATCGCCCGGAACATGATTACCCGTTATGCCATGAGTGAAAACCTGAGTTCCATGATGTACGGCTCTGATGAAGAGGTGTTCATAGGCCGGGATATGACTTCCCGCCGTGAGTACTCTGAGCAGGTCGCCGCAGAGATTGACAGGGAAATACAGGTTCTGGTCGATTCGGCATATGAACGTGCTGTCGAATTGCTGTCAGACAATCTCGATAAACTTCATGAAGTAGCTAAAGCGCTGCTTGAATTCGAAACCATCACCGGTGAAGAATTCGATCTCGTGGTCCATGAAGGATTCGACAGACTCAGCGAGGTAAGAAGCCGTGGCGAGGCGGATGCAAAAGCAGCCCATGAAGCAGAAAAAGCAGCTGATGAAGCAGCGGCTGCAGCAGAGGCGGAAGTCGCGGCAGCTGCAGCTGTTAACACCGAGGATAAAAACCTGCCTCCTAATGAGCAGTTTAAATGAAACTGAAAGCCAGCGCTGCGGCGCTGGCTTTTCAATGAGAATAGTCAGGAGAAGAATCATGGCGGTGAAATTCAGTACATGCTATCCACAGCTCCCTGAGGGAGTCAGAACACCTTGCGGAATAGTGACGGATCGCCGGGATGGAAGTATCCAGGAGATCATCTGTCCTGAACTTTCCGCAGAGTTATGCAGCCGGCTTGTCAGTCTGTGGAACAGCCGAAATATGTCCCCGAAGGTCAGTGCCATTGAAGATGATCTGGCTGAGTTCATATCTGATGAACTGAAGCTGCTGCGAATCTGATGAAAGGAGGTATGACAAGTGGAAAATCGCGAAATCCTCATAACCGGCTATGCTGACGTGCCTCAAGGCAATGCTGCCAGCGAACTGTACTCTACCATCGCTCTTGGGCTGGTAGTGGATCGGCTCACTGGTGAGATATTGGATGTGGACTGTTCTCTTGTGACGCAGATCGCAAGGGATTTTGTCAAGCAGCTTGTCCTGCATAAGAATCTGAATGAACTTGAACTTATAGAAGAGGCATTCAATACCCGATATTTCGGTTCAGCTCGAAAGGCCTTGATAATGGCTGTGAGAATTTGTTCTGAAAAATTCCGGAGAATTGGAACAGAAGATGAGGTTTTGGACTGATAAGGAAGTCGCTTTCGTAATGAAGCGGCTTTTTATTTTTTTGAATGCCCCATTTGTAACAAATATGAAAGGTACGCTTCAAAAAGTATACAGATATACATTCTTATGCAGGATGGCTTTCATGAATAAGAGATGATATTCTTATAGAGGTGAATAGGAAGATTAAAGGAGGAACCCCATGCTTGATAAGGATGCAATGGCAAAGATCGACGCTGCTTACCGGAAGTTTGAAGAAAAGACGACGGCTTCTCTAGAAAAACATCCAGAAAGAAGCGGCATCTCAACGGGATCAGGTGAGCCCGTCAATCGGCTTTACACGCCGCTCGACCAGTCCGATACGGATTATATGGAGGATATCGGCCTGCCAGGCCAATACCCGTTTACCCGAGGTGTCCAAAATACGATGTACCGGGGCCGGTTCTGGACCATGCGGATGTACGCCGGTTTTGCGACTGCTGAAGAATCCAACAAACGGTATAAATTTCTGGTTGAACAGGGTTCCAGCGGTCTGTCTGTCGCATTCGACCTTCCCACACAGATCGGTTATGACTCAGATCACGCATTGGCTGAGGGGGAAGTCGGTAAAGTTGGTGTCGCAATTGATTCATTAGCGGATATGGAAGTGCTGTTTGGAGGAATCCCTCTGGATAAGGTATCCACTTCCATGACGATCAACGCACCGGCGGCAGTTCTTCTTGCCATGTATATAGCGGTAGGAGAGAAGCAGGGTGTTTCCTCCGCACTGCTTCGGGGTACGATCCAGAACGATATCCTAAAGGAATATATCGCACGGGGGACCTATATTTTCCCGACAGAACCCTCGATGCGGCTTATTACAGATATTTTTGCCTATTGTGCGGACAACGTTCCACAATGGAACACCATTTCCATCTCCGGATATCACATCAGGGAGGCTGGATCCACCGCCGCACAGGAAGTCGGATTCACACTCGCAGATGGGATCGCCTATGTTGAGGCGGCAATCAAGGCGGGACTGGATGTCGACGCTTTTGCGCCGAGACTCTCGTTCTTCTTCAACGCCCATAATGATCTGCTGGAAGAAGTTGCAAAGTACAGAGCTGCCAGACGTCTGTGGGCCAGGATCATGAAGGAACGTTTCGGAGCCAAGAGCCAGAAATCCATGATGCTGAAATTCCACACGCAAACAGCAGGATCCACCCTGACTGCTCAACAGCCGGATAACAATATAGTCCGCACAACCATTCAGACCCTGGCTGCCGTACTGGGAGGCACACAGTCACTCCATACCAATTCCCGGGATGAAGCACTGGCGCTTCCAACGGAGGCATCGGTACGAATCGCTCTCCGGACCCAACAGATCGTAGCCAACGAAAGCGGTGTGACAAACACTGTGGATCCTCTGGCGGGTTCCTATTACATCGAAGCACGTACTGACGACATTGAAGAAAAAGCAATGGCCTATATCAGAAAAATCGATGATCTTGGCGGCGCGGCACGGGCAATCGATAAAGGATACATTCAGAAAGAAATCATGGATGCGGCTTACCAGTACCAAAAAGAAATTGAAACGGGTAAGCGGGTCGTCGTGGGAATGAATAAGTATCAGATAGAAGAACCCCGTCCTACTGGCCTTCTGCGCGTTGATCCGACAGTTGGGGAACAGCAGAAATACAAGCTGACGGAGCTCCGTGCAAAGCGGGATAATAAGAAAGTGAACCTGGCTCTGGAGAATCTTAGGGCTGTGTGCACAGGCTCGGATAATGTGATGCCCGCAATCCTTGATGCCGTCCGTGAGTATGCAACTCTGGGGGAAATCTGCGGAGTCATGCGCGACGTATTCGGTGAATACCAGCAGTCGGCAATTCTGTAAACAACCATCCTGTAAATGATCAGAGAATAAGATCCATCGCCACGGATAACACGGATTTACACGGATTGAAATGTTGTGATACGACCAGTGATGGGAAATGATAAGGAGGATAATTCATGGAAAGACCAATACGCGTGCTTGTGGCAAAACCAGGTCTGGACGGACATGACCGAGGCGCAAAGGTCATAGCCAGAGCACTTAGGGATGCCGGAATGGAAGTGATATATACCGGGCTCAGGCAAACCCCGGAGCAGATAGTGAACGCTGCAATCCAGGAGGATGTGGACTGTGTGGCTCTCAGTATTCTGTCGGGAGCACACAGCACCCTTCTTCCAAGAGTCGTTGAAATGCTTCGCGCTCAGGAGGCCGGAGATATCCTGGTCATCGGCGGCGGAGTGATTCCGGACGAGGATATTCCGGAACTGAAAGAAAAAGGGATTGCTGAGGTTTTCACACCAGGTACTCCCACATCCGTAACAATTGAATTCATTACACAGAATGTCAGAAAATCGATTTAGAAGGTGATGGGATGGATTTAGCTCAACGAATTCTTGATGGTGATCGACGTGCGCTGGCCCGGGTGATCACACTGCTTGAGAACCGTTCTCCCGAAGCTGATAATTGGCTCAGGACACTGTATCCTCATGGAGGAAATGCCTATACGATAGGAATCACAGGACCTCCGGGAGCCGGTAAGAGCACTCTTACGGATAAGCTGGTTAAGCTGGCGCGCAAAAACGGAAGTAAGGTCGCCGTGATTGCCGTTGATCCAACCAGCCCTTTTTCAGGCGGAGCGATTCTTGGCGACCGTGTCCGGATGGGTGATTTGAGTACCGATCCCGGGGTGTTTATCCGAAGCATGGGTTCCAGAGGGCATCTTGGCGGAATATCCGAAGCGACAGCGGCTGCCGCTGCAGTCTTGGATGCAGCCGGCTATGAAACGATATTCATCGAAACGGTTGGTGTCGGCCAATCGGAAATAGATATCGCAGGTCATTGTGACACCACTCTGATGGTATGCGTTCCGGGACTTGGTGATGAGATCCAGGCACTTAAGGCGGGCATACTTGAAATCGGGGATGTGTTCGCTGTGAACAAAGCCGATCTGGACGGTGCAGACCGTACGGCTCTGGAACTGGAGTCCATGCTGGATTTCACAGCAGGTCCCTGGCGTCCTTCTGTCCATAAGATTACAGCTCGGGATAATGAAGGGACGGAAGTCCTGTGGCAGGCTATCGCCGAACACCGTCGCTGGCAGGAGGAATCAGGCGCTCTTGATAAGCGGCGCAGAACCAACTGCCGGACAGATTTGCTTGAGCGGATACAAAGCCGTCTGATAAGCAGCATCCATACGGAGAGATTCCTTGTGAAACAACTGGACGCCTTCGTGAATGCAATATTTGAACGCAGTCTGGATCCGGATTCAGCCAGTGAACAGGTTTTGGAAACATTTAAATCTTACGGCAATACGGATTGAGGTATTGCCGGTTCAAAAGGAGAGCTTATGAAAACCCTGAAAATCGATCATATCGGAATTGCCGTCAACAATCTTGACGAGACCCTGAAATTCTATACGGAGATCCTTGGTTTGGAATGTCTGGGTACTGAGGTAGTGGAAGAGCAAAAGGTCAGAGTGGCATTCCTGCCTGTCGGCGATACTGAGGTTGAATTGCTGGAATCAACAGATCCGACCGGCCCAATCGCGAAGTTCATCGAAAAGAATGGTGAAGGGGTTCAGCATATCGCATTCCGTGTTGATGATATCGAAGAAGCCATTGCTTACATGCAGGAAAAGGGAATGAAGATGATTGACGAGAAACCGCGCTACGGAGCCGGCGGTGCCAAGATTGCATTCGTACATCCTAAGGGAACCAACCGAGTATTGGTCGAACTCAGTCAAAGAATTGAATAAACAATAAGGAATTGGTCGGAATAGTTTGTTTTAATAAGCCAAACAACCGATTTGTTCTGCAACTTACTGGTTTCGCATAGAAAAAAACGATAGAATAAGAGCAAGTAAATCCGTCCCCGACAAGTAATGGTTGCTGGTCCGGGGATGAATACTGTAAGGAGGTATTGGCGTGTCAATTAACAGGCTGGAAGATCTGCGGCAACGCAAGGCAAAAATTCATGCAGGAGGCGGTGCCAAACGGATTGCCAAGCAGCATGAAAGTGGCAAGCTCACGGCCCGTGAACGGATTCATTTGCTATTTGATGAGAACACTTTCGTCGAGCTCGATGCATTCGTCACTCACAGATGCACGAATTTTGGAATGGAAAAAACAGAGGCTCCCGCAGAGGGTGTCATCACGGGGTACGGCCATGTCGACGGACGGATCGTATACGCATTTGCTCAGGACTTCACTGTCGTCGGCGGATCTTTGGGCGAGATGCATGCCAATAAGATATGCAAGGTGCTGGACAATGCCCTTAAGGTCGGAGCGCCGGTAGTCGGGCTCAATGATTCAGGCGGCGCACGGATCCAGGAAGCGGTCGATGCTCTGTCCGGATACGGGAAGATATTCTTCAAGAATACCGTTGCATCCGGGGTCATCCCTCAGATCACAGCCATCATGGGCCCCTGTGCGGGCGGCGCAGTCTACTCGCCGGCTCTGAATGATTTCGTGTTCATGGTGGATCAGACCTCACAGATGTTCATCACAGGACCCCAGGTCATCGAAACCGTCACCGGAGAAAAAGTCAGTGCCGAGGCCTTGGGCGGTGCCATGACACACAACAGCATCAGCGGCGTTGCCCAGTTCATGGCTTCCAACGACCAGGCATGCATCGACCAGATACGGCGTCTGATCGGATTCCTTCCCTCCAACAATCTGGAGACCGCACCGCTCTTAATCAGCGGAGACGACGTCAACCGTCTGGATGAGGCGCTCAATACAATCATACCGCTTAGTCCCAACAAGCCTTATGACATGCATGATGTCATCAGACTGCTTGTGGACAGCGGCGATTTCATGGAGTACCAGGCATATTTCGCAAGGAACATGATCACAGGATTCGCCCGCATCAACGGCCAGTCCATCGGGATCATCGCCAATCAGCCCAAAATCCAGGCAGGCTGTCTGGATGTGGATGCCTCCGATAAAGCCGGTCGTTTCATCCGGACCTGTGACGCATTCAATATCCCATTACTTAATATCGTGGATGTTCCGGGCTTTCTTCCCGGCACAGCCCAGGAATACGGCGGAATCATCCGGCACGGCGCCAAGATGCTGTATGCGTACTGTGAAGCCACCGTGCCAAAGATCACGCTGATCGTCCGAAAGGCGTATGGCGGCGCATATCTGGCCATGTGTTCCAAGGACCTTGGCGCCGATATCGTTCTGGCATGGCCAAGTGCAGAAATCGCGGTCATGGGTCCTCAGGGCGCGGCAAACATCATTTTCCGAACCGAAATCTCAGAGGCAAGCGATCCCGTGGCGATGCGTCAGCAGAAAATCGATGAGTATACGGACGAATTCGCAACGCCCTACAAAGCGGCGGAACGCGGCTTTGTCGATGACGTCATCGAACCGGCCACAACACGGCCCCGTCTGGCTGATGCACTCATGATGCTGGCATCAAAAAGAGAAACACGCCCAGCCAAAAAACACGGCAATATCCCGTTGTAGGAAAGGAGAAAAGCCATGACACTTTTGGAAAGGCT
The DNA here is from genome assembly GCA_964511875.1 of uncultured Peptostreptococcaceae bacterium. Taxonomy (GTDB): domain Bacteria; phylum Bacillota; class Clostridia; order Peptostreptococcales; family Acidaminobacteraceae; genus CAZEHS01. The sequence goes on along the minus strand of CAZEHS010000080.1, from coordinate 7,321 downwards.
AGCGGACCAGAAGGAAATCCTGAACATGCCGATGAGTGATAAGCTCGTGGCAACCCTCTATGTAACGATTCTCGGAATGGGAATCACCTTCCTCGTGCTCATTTTCCTCCAGTACTGCATCGTATTCATGTCATGGATGCTTAATCGGAAAAAACATAAAGAAGCCGTAGAAGTGAAAGAAAGCAACGTCAGTCTCGAACGTCCGGTGCCGGTTATTTACCAGCCCGAGCAGGAAGACGAAGAACTGATTGCAGTGATTACAGCAGCGGTTGCGGCCTGCATGGGTCGCACGGCAGAGAGTATCGTGGTTCGTAATATCCTGCGTGTGCAGGATGGAACACCCAACTGGGCAAAAGCTGGCCTGGTTGAACAGATGAATCTGCGTCAATCACATTGAATGGAGGATCAAAAATGAAGCAATTCAATATCACAGTCAACGGCAAAACATATCAGGTAGAAGTCGAAGAAATCGGCGGTGCAGTATCCGCCCCGGCTCCAAGACCGGCTGCGTCACAAGCGCCAACCGCAGCCCCGACACCTGCCCCTGCAGTTCAAAGGCCGGCCCCTGCAGCTCCTGTAGCAGCTCCGCAGGAAATTCCAGCGGGAGGAAGCACCGTAAATTCACCCATGCCCGGAACCATACTGGATATAAAGGTCGCAGTCGGCAAAGCCGTTAAAACCGGAGATGTCCTGATGATCCTCGAAGCGATGAAAATGGAAAATGAGATCATGGCGCCCCATGATGGGACCGTGGCATCCATCAATGCGGTAAAAGGCGCTTCGGTTAATGCCGGAGACGTCCTGGTCGTGTTGGGTTAACCCGGCCGCTCAGGGAAAGGAGTCTTGCAATGCTGAATGCATTTGGTGAATTTTTTACAAGCACAGGAATCTATCATCTATTAACGTCGGCAGAAACGCCGGGCTACAAATATGTCATCATGATCGCGATTTCATGTTTTCTGCTATATCTGGCCATCAAGAAGGGCTTTGAACCGCTTCTCCTGGTGCCGATCGCTTTTGGCATGCTGCTGGCCAACCTGCCGCTGGGCGGGTTGATGGAGGAAGGAATCACCACCCTGTCATCCGTCATCCCAGCGGGTAAACATGTCAATATGATCGTGGACGGAATCGAGTACTACCGCAGCAATACCGTGGGAGGCGTCCTTTATTATCTGTACCAGGGAGTCAAACTGGGAATCTTCCCGCCACTGATCTTCTTAGGCGTCGGTGCGATGACCGATTTTTCACCCCTCATCGCCAATCCCAAGTCAATCCTGCTGGGTGCCGCTGCACAGTTGGGCATATTCACCACATTCCTTGGCGCCATCCTGCTGGGCTTCAACGGACAGCAGGCAGCTTCCATCGGCATCATCGGCGGAGCGGATGGCCCGACTGCAATCTTTCTGACCACCCGTCTTGCGCCTGAACTCCTGGGCCCGATTGCGGTGGCAGCATACTCATATATGGCACTGGTGCCCGTCATTCAGCCACCGATCATGAAGCTGCTCACCACAAAGAAAGAGCGAATGATCAAAATGGATCTCCTTCGTCAAGTATCCAAGACCGAACGTATCATCTTTCCAATATTCGTCACCATCGTTGTCTCCTTGGTGGTTCCTCCCGCCGCAGCTCTTGTAGGGTTCCTGATGCTTGGGAACATTTTCCGGGAATGCGGTGTGACGGCCCGTCTGGAAGATACATCAAAGAACGCACTGATCAATATCATCACGATATTCCTGGGAGTCACAGTGGGCGCCACAGCAAATGCAGAGACCTTTCTGCGGGCTGAGACCCTCAAGATCATCATCCTGGGCGTATTCGCCTTCGGGGTCGGGACGGCAGGAGGAGTGTTGCTCGCAAAACTCATGAATCAGCTATCCGGAGGAAAGCTCAACCCCCTCATCGGCTCCGCTGGTGTCTCCGCAGTACCGATGGCCGCTCGGGTCTCCCAGGTGGTCGGACAAAAGGAGAATCCCTCCAATTTCCTGCTTATGCATGCAATGGGCCCTAATGTAGCCGGAGTAATCGGTTCGGCTGTTGCTGCCGGTGTCCTGCTCACCCTTTTCAGCTGATTTTAAAGAACCCTTACCATCAGGGTTCTTCTTTTTTTATCGGATGTGGTAAACTGGGAAGAAGAAACGGAGGGACAGATCAATGAAAATCCATGTACTGAAATCCTTGCTGGATCATCCCGGTGAATGGCTGTCAGGCGAAGAGCTCAGCCGTCTTTCAGGTGTTACGCGGTCAGCAGTATGGAAGCAGATCCGACAGCTTAAAAATGAAGGATATATCATAGAATCGGTGCCGTCCAAAGGGTATCGAATGAACTCAGAAGGAGAGGCATTTTCAAAAGAAGGTCTCCAGCTGTCCCTGGCGGAATCCGGGATGATACATGATGTGATCCATCTGAAAACAGTGGATTCCACTAACCGATATGCCAAACAGATCAACGATCCCGGGGTTTTGATCATTGCTGAGGAACAGACGATGGGGCGCGGGCGTTTGGGGAGAGAATGGAGCTCCCCGGCGGGAGACGGGCTATGGTTCACGCTGGTCATCAGACCGGAACTGGACCCATCGCAGGCGGCACTGATCACGCAGATTGCAGCCAGTGCCGTATGGCAGGGGATTCGTGAAGTGACGGGAATCGAATCTGCGATCAAATGGCCCAACGATATCCAGATAGGTGCCCGCAAGGTATGTGGAATACTGACTGAAATGAATGCGGAGCTTGGGGCTATCGAACGGCTCATTGTAGGAATCGGGATTAACGTAAACACACCCCGCATGCCGGACGAACTTGCTGAGACGGCCACGTCCCTCCTGATAGAAACAGGGCGGCCATGGTCCAGAAAAACGCTGCTGCTTGCGATTCTAAAGGCATTCGAAGCCGACTACCTGAGCTTCGTGAATACCGGTAATCTGCAATCCGTCATCAAGCGCTGCCGCGACTATTCATCCTTGATCGGCAAACCCATCAGGATAATGAACGGCACCCGTGAGGAGTTTGCCGAAGCAGTGGATATCGGCGAAAAAGGCGAACTGATCGTCAGGAAGGCGACGGGAGAACTAAGTCCGCTGATTTCGGGTGAAATCTCAGTAAGGGTCCTTTCCTCAGATTGAATCTGATGGGTCAATCTGCTATGATGAGTGAGGACTTGAATAGGATTAAGAAGGTGATGACATGTTACTGGCATTTGATGTAGGAAACTCCAATATCGTAATCGGCGTGTTCAAAGGCCGTGAATTGATCAAAGACTGGCGGATGTCCACGGACAAAAGCAAAACTTCCGATGAGATAGGGATTCTTGTGAATCAGTTTTTTGAATATGAAGGAATGCACCTTACAGAGATTAAGGCTGTAATCATCTCGTCAGTCGTTCCGACAATCATGTATTCACTTGAGCACATGATCCGAAAATACTGCAAAATCGAGCCGATTGTCGTGGGTCCGGGAATACGGACCGGAATGAACGTGAAGTATGATAATCCGAGACAAGTAGGGGCGGACCGTATCGTCAATGGTGTCGCCGTCCATAAGAAGTATGGCGGACACTGCATCGTGGTTGACTTCGGGACCGCAACTACCTTTTGCGCCATCTCTGAAAATTGCGAATATCTGGGCGGCGTCATCTCTCCCGGTATCAAGATCATGAGCGATGCGCTGTTTGAACGGGCTGCGAAGCTGACCCGTGTCGAGCTGCAGAAGCCTCCCTCAGTCATATGCCGCAATACGACACAGGCGATCCAGTCCGGAGTGATATTCGGTAATGTCGGGATGGTGGACTACATCATCGAACGGATGAAAAATGAACTCAACTGGCCTGAAGCCAAAATAATCGCTACTGGCGGTCTCTCCAATCTCATAGCAACCGAATCAAGGCTGATAATGCACGTCGATCGTGATCTCACTCTGGAAGGTCTGCGCTATGTCTACGAGATGAACCTTGATAGAAAAGTAACTCTGGAGTAACAATGACGCTTCAAATAGGATCACTACAACTGAACAGCAATATCATTCTCGGTCCCATGGCCGGTGTAACGGACAGTCCGTTCAGGAGACTTTGCAGAGAAGCCGGGTGCGGACTCCTGTTCACAGAAATGATCAGTGCCAAAGGTCTCTTCTACAAGGATGAGAAGACGCGACGGCTCATGAGCTTCGCGCCGGAGGAACTACCCATCGGAATTCAGATATTCGGTTCTGAACCGGCGGTTTTCGAAGCGGTCGTCCCTGAACTGGAACCTCTTGGCTTCAGTGTCATCGATCTTAACCTCGGGTGTCCGGCGCCAAAAATAGTCAGGAATGGTGACGGTTCCGCACTTATGAAGGACCCGCAGCTGACCGAAGCGGTTATTCGGACAGTTGTCAGGAACACATCGCTGCCGGTGATGGTTAAAATAAGGAAGGGCTGGGATGAAAACTCGATCAATGCGGTTGAAATCGCGAGGATTGCAGAAGCCAGCGGTGCAGCCGCTGTCACAGTCCATGGCCGTACCCGGGATCAGTTCTACATGGGAAAGGCTGACTGGGATATAATCAGAGAAGTCAAATCAGCTCTGAAGATTCCTGTTATCGGAAACGGTGACATCTTTACACCTGAAGATGCCGGACGGCTGCTCAGAGAGACCGGGTGCGACGGGATCATGGTCGCCCGCGGGGCTCAAGGAAAGCCCTGGCTTTTTTCCCAGATCAATGCCTTCCTCTCAGGGGCTGAGGTTCCGCCGGAACCGGATCTGACACAACGGATCATGCTGATAACCCGGCATCTTGATGAACTGATCCGTATTGAAGGGGAACACATTGCGGTACTCGAGATAAGGAAGCACGCGTCCTGGTATCTTAAAGGAATAACCGGCGGAGCACTTGTAAAAACCAGGGTACACGCTGCCAATACTCGGCAGGAAGTGTTGGAATCCTTCAGTCTTCTGAGGGTATAATCCCTGACAGCCCTTGCCTTGACAAGGGTGTACAACTAACATATAATAATCGCATAGCTTGAGCACTGGAAACAGTGCTATTGTGCTACATGCGGCTAATTGCAAAGGTTTTAGACCATTCATAAAGGGGCGGGAGTCTATCGTGAGCAAAGAATACTTAATGACCCAGGAAGGTCTCCAGAAACTCGAAAATGAACTTGAATATCTAAAAATCGTTCGAAGAAAAGAAGTTGCCGAAAAAATCAAGGAAGCTCTTTCTTTCGGAGATATCAGTGAGAACGCGGAGTACGATGAAGCGAAGAATGAACAGGCAGACCTGGAGAAGCGAATCGCAAAGATTGAAAACATGGTTCGCAATGCAGTTCTGATCGATGAGTCTCAGGTGACCACCGATGAAATAAATGTGGGTTGTCGTGTACGTCTCCTCGAAATGGAAGAGGATGAAGAGATGGAATACATGATAGTCGGAGCCGCAGAAGCGGATCCCTTCGATAAGAAAATATCCAATGAATCCCCGGTCGGCATGGCTCTGATCGGCAGAAAAGTTGGAGAAGTTGTGGATGTCAATGTGCCGGACGGTGTGGTTAAATACCAAGTATTATCGATTGAGCGGTAAAGCTTAGACGGAGGGAAAGAAATGGAATACGAAGAGAATCTGAATGATCTTCTCCGGGTCCGCAGAGAAAAACTGACGCGTCTCAGAGAAGAGGGTAAGGACCCTTTCAAAATTGAAAGGTATGACAGAACCGCTTTCAGTTCCGATATCCATGGCCGGTTCGAAGAATTGAACGGCAAGGAAGTCAAGGTTGCAGGTCGCCTTATGGCGAAGCGTACTATGGGGAAGGCTGTATTCATCGATATACAGGACAGTGAAGGGCGGATACAATCCTATGTCCGAAGCGATGCCATCGGTGCGGAATCCTTTGATACCTTTGTTACATACGACATCGGGGACATCGTTGGTGTAGCAGGCACTGTGTTTAAAACCCAGAAGGATGAAATCTCCATCCGGGCAGAAGAGGTTGTCCTACTCTGTAAATCACTTCAGGTTCTTCCTGAGAAATTCCACGGGCTGAAGGATCCGGAACTGCGTTACCGTCAGAGGTATGTTGACCTAATCGTCAACCCTGAAGTAAAGAATACATTCATGGCCCGCAACAAGATCATCCGTGCAGTCCGGGAATATCTGGAAAGCAAAGGATACCTCGAAGTTGAGACGCCGATCCTTACTACCCTGGCAGGCGGCGCCAGTGCCAGACCATTCGTTACCCATCACAACACACTCGACATCGATATGTACATGCGGATCGCAAATGAACTGTATCTGAAGCGACTGATCGTCGGTGGATTCGATAAAGTCTATGAAATGGGAAAAATGTTCCGCAATGAGGGAATTTCCTACAAACACAATCCGGAGTACACCGCTATGGAACTGTATGCGGCGTATGAGGATTATACAGATATGATGGATATCACTGAGAACCTGATCGCTCACTGCGCCATGGCCGTCCACGGGACGACAAAGATCACGTTTCAAGGTAAAGAATTGGATCTTACACCCCCTTGGCGTCGTGTATCGATGCATGACCTTGTTGAAGAGAAGACAGGCGTAAACTTTTACACACTCTCTTTAGAAGAAGCCCGCATCAAAGCGAAGGAACTCCATATCGATTTTGAGCCTTACTGGACCAACGGTCATTTCGTCAACGCCGCTTTCGAGGCTTTCTGTGAAACCGACCTCATCCAGCCGACCTTCGTCATGCATCACCCGGTAGAGGTTTCTCCTCTTGCCAAGCGTAATCCTGATAATCCGGCCATCACAAACAGATTTGAAGCCTTCATCAACACATGGGAGATTGCCAACGCGTTCTCTGAACTCAATGATGCAATTGATCAAAGGGGCCGGTTTGAAGATCAGATGATGGCGCGGGAAGCCGGAGACGACGAAGCGCAGATGATCGATTACGATTTCCTGAATGCACTGGAAGTGGGACTTCCTCCCACGGGCGGTTTGGGTGTCGGCATTGACCGTATGATCATGCTGCTGACAGACGCTCCGTCCATCAGGGACATCATCCTATTCCCCACCATGAAACCTCAGGCAGACTGATATATTGAAACGGGTCGACTAATATAGTCGACCCGTTCTGCTTGCAAGGCTGTGCCCCTAATAAATGAAAGTGTAAATCGCATATTGCTTTGCTTATATTGTGTCTGATAACGAAGTTAAAATTAAGCTTAAAATATGCGGATAATGTGTTGACATGAAAGGCCATAACTGATATTCTAATTGAGTCGCCGCAAGCAATTGCGAAACGGCCGATACACCTGGAGATTGAAAACTGAACAATCCAAAACGATTAAAAAAGTAATACAATAGTCA
>CAZEHS010000079.1:0-15512 GCA_964511875.1 uncultured Peptostreptococcaceae bacterium | reverse complement strand
CTGGAAGAAGTCGATCTGACAGGCGCAGGTTTTGTCAAAATCACAGTGGAGAAGAATGCCGCAGGCGGTATTGAAATCACACTGATTAACGTGGACTTGGAAAGCGTTGATATCATGGCTGAAGGCGTTACCTTGAATATGGATAAGAATTCATCCATCGGTACGCTGACTCTTGATGAAAAAGCAGCAATCACCGGTACGGGTGTGGTCACCAACGCGGTTATAAATGCCAGCGGGGTTACCTTCCAGACAAAACCGACCAATATGACTGTTGCAACAGACGTGACTCCTCCGGTCATCACACCTCCTAGTACATCAGGCGGCGGTGGCGGCGGTGGAAGTACCACAACCGTAAGTGTACCTGTAACCTTGATTACGGTTACAGGAGCAGGGAATGTAACTACTGTTTCGAATGGTCTCACATTGCTGATGAGTGCGGCAGTAACACCGACAAATGCAACGGATCAAACAATTGTATGGTCCATTACTACGCCATCACCTTCAATCGCAACGATTAATGCGACAACAGGATTGTTGACAGCAACAGGAGTAGGTACCGTAACCGTTGTTGCTACAAATGCAGCTTCCGGAGTTGAAGATACGCTGGATATTACAGTGACGGTAAGCACAGATGCAACTATTTTAGAAGGATCGCTAGCGGGAGTAGATCTTCTCGGAGGTAGCTTTGCTGGTGGAGATGCTATAGCCTCCAGTTCGCCCCTTACGGTAGATGTGACAACGGGAAGCAATATCCCCTTGGTATTAATACGAGGGAACTCCGATTCAACGGTTAAGTATGTTATAAATCCAGGTACAGATCCAGATCCAGGTAATGGTGATTATGCACCTCTCTTAACACCTGATAATACAATAATTTCAGTAGATTCAGGTAACGTCATCTGGCTGGAAGTAACTGCAGAAGACGGAATTACCAAGCTTTACTACAAGATTACGGTAACGGTGTAACGCCGTAGTGTCGACAATGAAATCACAATTTAATATCTAGGCGAATCACCTCATAGGCAGGAATGCTTGTGGGGTGATTCGTTTTTGGTTAACATAGACTTAACCAAAGAGAAACAATTCCAAAACATATCGAAAGACAGCCCATGGTATAGTAATCCTGTAAGCATGACAAAACGAAAAACTCAACTCTGAAGGGAGAATCACACAGATGAAATCATTGAAAAAACGAATGCTGGCTTTTGCTCTGGTTGGAGCAGTGAGTATCATTGGGCTTTCCGGATGTTCTCAACCCGCAGAACCTGCTGCCGATGGAACACCTGCTGTAGAAGATGCGAAGCTGGCCGGTGAAATCAAGATTGATGGATCATCGACGGTATTCCCGATTACTGAAGCGATTGCTGAAGAGTTTCTTGCATCCTATCCGGATGTGAAAGTACCTGTCGGTGTTTCAGGAACCGGCGGCGGATTCAAGAAATGGATTGCGAAAGAAACTGATATCAACGATGCCTCCAGACCGATCAAGGAGCAGGAAGCAGCAGATGCAAAGGCGGCTGGCATTGAATTTGTTGAACTTAAGGTTGCATTCGATGGCCTTTCCATACTTGTGAATCCGGAAAACACCTGGGTGGAGTCCTTGACGGTGGATGAGCTCAAGAAAATCTGGGCACCGGACAGCACGGTTAAGACATGGAAAGACGTGCGCCCTGAGTGGCCTGCGGACCCGATCAAGCTGTACGCGCCAGGCACGGATTCCGGTACCTTCGATTATTTCACGGAAGAGATCAACGGAAAATCCGGATCGATCCGGCCTGATTTCACTGCCAGTGAGGACGACAACGTGTTGGTTCAAGGAATTGCAGGTGACAAGAATGCCTTAGGGTTCTTCGGGTTCGCGTACTATGAGGAGAACAAGGATAAGCTTAAGCTGGTAAGCATAGATGGAGGAAACGGCCCGGTTGCTCCAACGTTTGAAACAATCAAGGACGGCTCATACACCCCGCTGTCACGGCCTCTCTTCATGTATGTCAATAAAGAAGCCCTTGCCAGACCGGAGGTTAAGACCTTCATGACTTTCTACCTTGAAAACGTCATGGATATTGTCCAGGAAGTCGGGTATGTAGCATTGCCGGATGATCAGTATGCAGAAGGCTTGAGCGCTATCCAATAAGAACCTGTAAGAGCGTCTTCCTTCGAGAAGACGCTCTTTTTTCATGTTCGGTGTTTTCATATTGTAAATGAGTGTCTAAGCTTCAGATGAAGTAGATTTAACATGGACTTAACCCCGAGGATTTGTGTCCGTGCTATGATGAAATTGGCCGACTAAGGTCTGAGCATTCATTCGCAGCAGGAGGAATTATGGCATCGCAGATGAGAAAAAAGCATAGAAAACCGCTGACCGAGCGGATCATAGAGAAAACGCTGCTGCTATTCACGATCATATCAATCTTAACCACGGCGGCTATTGTTGTTTCGCTGTTTGGAGAAACCTTTTCTTTTTTTAAAGAGGTGTCGATTGTTGAGTTTCTTACAGGCACTCAGTGGACCCCTACTCTTCAGCCCCGACACTTTGGCATTCTGCCGCTCCTGGTTGGAACCGGAATGATTGCAATCGGATCAAGCTTCATTTCCTTACCTTTGGGACTGGCTTCGGCGATCTATCTGAGTGAGTATGCGCCCAACCATGTGAGGAAGACTGTAAAACCGCTTCTGGAGCTGTTGGCGGGGATTCCGTCCATTGTATACGGCTTCTTCGCATTGACATTCATTACGCCGGTCATCAAGGAGTTTTTTCCGAATGTGGAAGTTTTCAACGCACTGAGCGCCAGTATCGCAGTGGGGATAATGACTTTGCCAATGGTGGCTTCCCTCAGTGAGGATGCCATGATGGCGGTTCCGGATTCCATTCGTCAGGGGGCCTATGCGTTGGGGGCAACCAAGCTGGAAGTGGCGGTTCATGTCGTGGTACCCGCTGCGCTGTCCAGCATAGGAGCGGCCTTTCTGTTAGCGATATCCAGAGCGGTTGGCGAAACGATGATCGTTGCCATTGCTGCCGGTCAAAGCCCTGTTCTCACACTCAATCCTTTGAGAAGCATACAGACGATGACAGGATTCATGGTGAATCTGAGTCTGGGTGATATCCAGCATGGAACCATTGAGTACAAGACCATATACGCCGTAGGGGCCATGCTGTTTCTGATCACCTTTGGCATGAACCTGTTTGCGCGGTCTATCATTGCAAAGTACCGGGAGGAATATTGATGGATTTCCCAACGAAAATGACAATAAAAAAAGACCGGGAAATCCGCCGGATCCAACATAGGAAAATGAAGAACTCACTGTTCCATGGCCTTCTTTTCATGGCAACTGGATTCGGTATTGTGGTCCTGGCATTATTGCTTTATCAGGTGATAAGTGTCGGTTGGGGATGGTTGGACTGGCAGTTCCTTACCAGCCTGCCCTCCCGCTTTCCCAAAAAAGCCGGAATCATTTCAGCTCTGGCAGGAAGCATTTGGGTGATTGGAATCACAACAGCTCTGGCGTTTCCCATCGGTGTAGGCACCGCCATCTATCTTGAGGAGTACACTAGGCCCAAATACTGGCTAAACCGCTTGGTACAACTGAACTTATCCAATCTGGCAGGAGTACCCTCCATCGTTTACGGTATTCTGTGACTGACCGTTTTTGTACGATTGATGGGCATGGGCCGAAGCATCCTTGCAGGAGCCCTTACACTGGCTCTGTTGATTCTGCCGGTCATTATCGTGGCTTCGCAGGAAGCGATACGAAGTGTTCCCAATTCATTACGGCAGGGATCTTATGCACTGGGCGTGAGCAAATGGAAGACCATTACCGGCGTTGTGCTTCCTTATGCCATGCCAGGCATACTGACTGGCACAATCCTGGCTATTTCGAGAGCGATGGGAGAGGCAGCCCCCCTTATCATGGTAGGTGCAGCCGGTTATATCGCCTTCCTCCCCAAAACACCCATGGATTCCTTCACGGTTCTGCCGATTCAGATATTCAACTGGACAAGCCGTCCTCAGGCCGATTTCCAGCATATCGCCGGTGCAGGGATCCTGGTACTGATGATTTTACTGCTGACTGCCAATGGGATCGCTATTCTCCTGAGGAATAAATACCAGAATCGGATGGATTGATGGAGGACGAAAGGGATGACATTCAAAATACAGGTTCGTAATCTGAATTTTTACTATGGAAATTATCAGGCATTGGCCAAGATCAACCTGAATATAAAGAAAAACGGCATCACAGCGCTGATCGGGCCTTCCGGATGCGGAAAGTCCACGTTCATTAGAACGCTTAACCGCATGAACGACCTAATTGAGGGGACGCGCTCAGAAGGGGAAATCATCCTGGATGGTGAGAATATCCTTGACGATGACTATGATGTGACAGCCCTTCGAAAGCGGGTGGGCATGGTGTTCCAAAAGCCGAATCCGTTCCCGAAAACCATCTATGAGAACGTCGTCTACGGGCCCCGTCGTCATGGGGTAAAGGACAGATTTGAGCTAGATGAACTGGTAGAGAGCAGCCTGAAAGGTGCGGCTCTTTGGAACGAAGTGAAGGACACCCTCCAGAAGTCTGCTCTGGCTCTTTCCGGCGGACAGCAGCAGCGCCTATGCATAGCCAGATGTCTTGCCATGAAGCCGGAGGTGCTGCTGATGGATGAGCCCACTTCCGCACTGGATCCCATTGCCACGCTGAAAATCGAAGAATTGTTGGAAACCCTGAAAAAACAGTATACGGTTGTGATCGTTACCCATTCCATGCAGCAGGCAGGACGGATTTCAGACAACACGGCCTTCTTCCTGAGCGGTGACATGATTGAGTTTGGCGCCACTGAGGAGCTTTTCACCCGACCGCAGGATTTGAGGACACAGGATTATATTACAGGGCGTTTCGGCTGAAGAAGCTGAACGGTTCCTGATCGGGCTGTAATGTGAATGCCATTTGCTTTCCTGATACCGGATGCTTGAACTGCAGCGAATTTGAAAACAAACCGATGGCATACCACCCGCTCCGCTTTTGGAATAACGGATTATACTTGGTATCGCCCCAGATTGGGAGACCGTGTCCGGCCAACTGAACGCGTATCTGATGATGACGGCCGGTTTCCAGTTCAACTGATAATAAACTCAAGAAGCCCCAGTCCGACCTGTTGATTTCTTCAATCACCCGGTATGACAACCGGGCTTCTTTTGCATTGGGGGTCTTGGGCTGGACGATGCGGGAGGTGTTGGTACGGCCGTCGCGGAGCAGCCAGTGGATGGGAGTGCCTACCTTTTCAGAAGGAGTGCCGCAGCAGACTGCCAGGTAATGCTTACAGAAGCCTGCGGTTTGAAGCTCCTTATTCAGGGCTGCCAGTGCTATTTTTGTTTTGGTATAGACCATGATGCCGCCTACAGGCCGGTCAAGGCGATGGACGATACCAGGGGGTGACTGTGCGCTTAGTCCAAGTTGGGAAGCGAGGAGAGCAGTCATATCTTCGGCTCCGCTGGGATCAGGCTGGGATGGGACTCCCGGGGGTTTTATGCACACGATCAGGTGGGGATCTTCATAAAGTATTTCAAGGTTCATGTGGGCTCCTTCGCAATATGGAATCATTTTAAGAATGGATGTTCATAGTGTTTAATTATATCATAGAGGCGGCCTTTAGTCTTTTTTGAGGAATGCCTTGCGTGAATCAGAGCATATTCTGTACAATGGGTATGAGCATAGGGTGGAGGTTCAACGAAGATGAACGTCATGATCGGCAATGAACGGATTGAAGTCCAGATCATCAGGAGTAACCGCAAGACCTGGGAAATCCGAATCACCCCTGAAGGGGCTGTATGTGTCAGAGGGCCTTTGAAGGTGTCGGAAAAAAAGCTGCTGGAACTTATACAGACTAAATCAGCTTGGATTGCGAATAAGAGGGAAGCCATACTCCGGCGCCAATCTCTGAAACCAGGAAGGAGCTATGATGAAGGGGAAACCTACCCTTATCAGGGAACGGAATACCCCCTGTCGGTGATCCGGAATCCTTGGGATAGAAAGGTATCTGTCGATTTTACCACAGAAGGGTACCTGGTCTCCGTACCGGAACATGATTCCAGTGTTGTGCGCGAAGCCTTGGAACTGTGGTGCCGTAAGCAAGCGAAACTGATTCTTCCAAAACGCCTGAGGGTTCTTGAAGAACGAATGGGATTGAAAAGCATGCAGATCACTATTAAAGATCAGAAGAAACGTTGGGGCAGCTGCAGCAGTCGAGGGAATGTCAACCTGAACTGGCGGCTCATGCTAATGCCCCCTGAGGTCATGGATTCTGTTCTTATCCATGAGCTTGCCCATTTGGTTCATCCGAATCACTCAATGGACTTCTATCGGTATCTGGAACTGCACAACCCCAGATACAAGGACCATGAGCGCTGGCTGAAGGAACGGGGGCGGGAACTATTCTATTAAGGAGGTTTGTGATGACACATTCGATGACTGTTGTCCTTAGGGGTACGGAACGGTATCATATGGAAGATTACCTGCTGCTCAAAGGATTTCACCGGGAAACTTCGGATATATTCACTGCTCAGGACATTCGGGTGATTTTTGAACCTTCGCGTAAAATTCCTTTGGGGCTGATAAGAATTACAGAGGTAGAGGTTCACTTCGAGGGGGACCGGGATCAGGTGATAGCAGAAGTGGCACGCTTCAAGCTTCAATTCCTTACGGCCGGAGGCTGAAAATATCAGAATATTCGATATTGTGCTAAGTGAAGCCCTATGGTATACTCGCCATAGGTGCTCCATGATGGAGCAGTGATACACAATTGAACAGCGCTTCTTCCGAATTGTCGTTCCTAAGGGGAAACCTATGGTTGGATGATCGAAGGGTCCGGGCAGAAATACCCTGGCCTCCCGTATTTGGAAAGGAAAAGCCGTGATATCTGTGACCTGGGGTCTTTTAGAGACTAGCAGCAGCAGTGATCCCACGAGCATTCCAACCTGGAGTGCTTTTTATATTTTAAGGAAGGTGACACCGTTGAATGTATTCATAGAGGCGTTTTTAAAAGCCATGGAGCTGCTGGTTTCCTTTGACAGTGAGCTGTATGGGGTCATTTTCCTGTCTGTAAGGGTTTCGCTGACAGCGGTATTGATTGCATCTTTCATCGCTATTCCAACGAGCATCGCCATAGCATTGGGTGAGTTTTGGGGGAAGTCCTTTGTAATCAATGTGATAAACACCTTCATGAGTCTGCCTCCCGTGGTGGTCGGGCTGATCGTGTATATCATGTTTTCGAACAGCACAGGGCTGTTTCCGGATATCCGATTACTCTACACAACCACTGCAATGATAATCGCCCAGGTGCTGTTGGCAATTCCCATCATTTCCGGATTGACCATCGTGGCGGTTCGTGGAGTAGATAAACATATCCGAAACACGGCAATTTCCATCGGGGTTACGCCGTTTCAACTGGTGCTGCTGATTGTAAGGGAAGCCCGGTATGCCATAAGCGCAGCAGTTCTGGCGGGATTTGGACGGCTTATGGCGGAAGTGGGGGCAGTGATGATGGTCGGCGGCAATATCCGCTATCAGACACGGGTGATGACCACCTCCATAGCCCTTCAAAAAAGCATGGGAGAGTTCCAGCAGGCCCTGGCCCTGGGTATGATCCTGTTAATGGTCTCATTTTTAGTCACTGCGATAGTGGATATGATTCGAAATGGAAGGGAGATGGCTCACTGATGGTAAACATCCTGAAAGTGAAAGATATCAGGAAAAGCTATGGGCCTCGAAAAATCCTCGATGTTAAGACGCTGAATCTTGAGAAAGGCCGAATCACCGCTCTGGTAGGACCCAGCGGTTCAGGTAAAAGCACACTCCTTAAGATCATTAACGGTATTGAGGATCCCTGCTGCGGATCAATGGTATTCGATGGGGAGGACATCCCTTTCGGGAAAACGATCTCCTTCGAGACTCGACGTAAAATGGTTCTGGTATTTCAAAAATCGGTGCTCTTCAATACAACGGTATATGAGAATATTGCATACGGCCTGAAAATCCGTAGGCTTGATAAGGCTGTCATTTCAGATAAGGTGATGAACATTCTGGAGCTGATCGGCCTTAAGGATAAAGCCCACCGCAGGGCTTCGACGCTGTCCGGCGGAGAAGCGCAGAGGGTGGCGGTTGCAAGGGCATTGGTCATGGAACCGCGGCTGCTGCTCCTGGATGAGCCGACCTCTGATCTTGATCCCAGCAACGTGGCGATGATAGAAAAGCTGATCCGCCATGCACGTGACACGATCCACGCGTCGGTGATCGTGGTCACGCATAACATGAACCAGGCTAAGCGTCTGGCGGACCAGATCGTTTTCATCATGGATGGGGAGATAGTGGAAGAGGGCTCACCTGAAAAACTGTTCACGGATCCGGAAAATGACCTTACCCGCGCCTTTATCAACGGGGAAATGGTGTGTTGAATCAGAACGGATAGACAGGATGGATATTAAAGGGGGGAAACACGTGGACCTATTCAAGGTACAAACCCTGGAAAGCGCATCAGCACTGCTTCAAAGCGAATTTCGAACAATGCTTCAAGAGTACGAAACGCTTCCTTTGATTCGGTGTCTGGGTCGTGTTCTGGCAGGGGATATTATGGGCGTGGATCCGGTGCCCCATTTTGCACGTTCGGTAGTGGACGGTTATGCTGTCATGGCATGTGATACCTTTGGTGCAGGAGACAGTGCGCCCGCATTCCTAACCGTGGAAGGCTCTGTTGAAATGGGTCACGGAAGCAATTACGGTGTTATGCCTGGAAAGGCAGTCTATGTGCCAACGGGGGGCGCGCTCCCCGAGGGAGCAGATGCTGTGGTCATGGTGGAGTATGCGGAACGATTCGGTGATGCATACATATCGGTGTATAAAGCCGCAGCTCCGGGTGAGAATATCTTGGGGATCGGTGAGGATATTCCTGCTGGAGGGGTGCTCATGCAAAAAGGTCAGCGCCTCCGACCGCAGGATATAGGCGTACTTGCCGCATCGGGGATATCCGAGGTGCCGGTGGTCCGTAAACTGAGAGTGGCTGTGATATCAACCGGAGATGAGATTGTGGATCCCAAGGATAAGCCGGATGTCGGGCAGATCCGCGATATCAACACCTATACGCTGGCGGCGCTTGCCGAGGAATGCGGTGCCGAAATAAACCTGCGAATCGTTGTGGGGGATGATTTTGAGATCATGAAACAAACCCTTGCCGATGCGCTGGATGCCAGTGATATGATTCTGCTTTCAGGAGGCAGCTCTGTCGGAGTGAAGGATTATACATCCCGGGTAATGGAATCATTTCCGGATTCGAAAATAATGGTTCATGGATTGGCTGTGAAACCGGGTAAGCCTACGGTTATTGCCAGAGTACAGGGAAAGCCCGTATTCGGTCTGCCAGGCCAGCCAACCTCGGCAATGGTTGTGTTCAAATCGGTCGTAGCGCCATTCATCCGTATGCTGATGGGTGAAAAGCCATTACTGAATGCAGGAACCACCGCAGCCGCAGCCGTGAATGTTCCTTCCGCGCCTGGTCGGACCACGTTCCAGATGGTGACACTTGAATTACGTGAGGGTATTCTGACGGCCGTGCCCGTTTACGGAAAATCAGGCATGATTTCCCTTATGAGCCGGGCTGAGGGGTATATCCGGATTGATTCTCTGAAGGAAGGGATTCTGAAGGGTGAAGCGGTGCAGGTAGTGATGTTTTGAAGGGAATCGAAACTAATAAATAATAAGGCACGACCTTCCTCTGGGAGGAAGGTGGCAGCGAAGCTGACGGAAGGAGTCCCGGAGGGTAATCGCTCTGCGACTCCCCCTGTCACTCCGTGACATCCCCCTCCCGGAGGGAGATTGAGATTTATAAAATACATTTCTAGAATTGAGGGCCACATGTGCAGTGAACGGAATATCTACTTATCGAATATGGAGCTGTCGGAAGCGATCAGACAATTGGCTGAGGCTTATGCAGGAGCGGGTTCGCCATTAGGGACGGAGCGGATCTCGGTTCCGGATTCATTGGATCGGGTAACGGCAGAGCCTATATTTGCCCGGATATCCGCCCCGTTTTTCAATGCATCCGCCATGGACGGAATAGCCGTCAGGGCTGAGAGCACCTACGGTGCAAACGAACGGAATCCGGTGCGCCTGATAAAGGGAGACGGCTATCAGATCGTCGATACGGGAGATCCGATTCTGGATCCATGGGATGCGGTGATCATGATTGAAGAGGTAACCGAGCTTGATGACCAAACTGTTGAGATCAGAGCTGCGGCTTCCCCTTGGGAGCATGTCCGGCCTGTTGGGGAGGACATCGTTGCAGGGGAGCTTATTCTGCCGGCATGTCACAGGGTCACTCCTATTGATATCGGCGCTCTGCTCAGTGGAGGGGTGCTTGAGGTGCCGGTAATCCGGAAGCCTCGGGTGGCAATCCTCCCAACCGGAACGGAAATCATCGAGCCCCATGAACCCATGGAAATCGGTAAGATCATCGAATCCAATTCCCGGGTATTCGAAGCCATTGTGAAGCAGTGCGGTGGTGAGCCCCTGAGGCTTGCGCCGGTTGTGGATGATTATCAGCTGATTCTGGAAACGGTCCGAAAAGCCGTGGCCGAGAGTGATATGGTCATCATCAATGCGGGTTCTTCAGCCGGCACTGAGGATTTTACTGCGAAAATCATCGGGGAGCTTGGCGAGGTGCTGGTCCATGGTCTGGCCATCAAGCCGGGGAAACCTGCTATCTTGGGTAAGGTGGACGGTAAACCGGTCATCGGCATTCCGGGTTATCCGGTGTCAGCGTGGGTGGTGTTTGATTCACTGGTGAAGCCTCTTATCCATACGATGCTGCAGCAGCGTTCTCCTGAGCGGTCTACTGTGAAAGCCGTGGTCTCCCGTCGGATCGTTTCATCCTTAAAACACCTTGAATTCGTGAGAGTAAAGCTGGGAAATGTAGGCGGCAGGCTGATTGCAACGCCTCTTAGCCGGGGTGCGGGAGTGACCATGTCACTGGTTAAAGCTGACGGTATCCTGGCAATCCCTCTCGCCAGCGAGGGCGTTGAAGCGGGAGAAACCGTGGATGTTGAGCTGCTTCGTGATCTGAGGGATATTGAGAGCACGGTGGTCGTAATCGGCAGCCATGATCTGGTGGTTGACCTGCTGGCGGACACGATGCACACCACCTGGCCGGACAGCGGTCTGTCCTCAGCTCATGTGGGCAGTATGGCAGGGCTGATGGCACTGCAGCGGGGCGAGGCGCATATTGCACCGATTCATCTGCTGGATGAAGCCACCGGGGAGTACAACAGCTCATTTGTCCGCAAGACCTTGCCGGGGTTGAAGGCAGTTCTGATAAAAGGGGTAAAACGGGTTCAGGGCCTTATTGTGCCTAAGGGGAACCCGAACGGTATCAGGAACTTGAGCGACCTGGGCAGATCCGACCTGAAGTTCGTTAACCGGCAGAAGGGATCGGGTACCCGACTGCTGCTGGACCACCAGCTCAAAAAACTGGGTATCGGGTCAGCGGATATCGTCGGATATGCCCGTGAAATGACCACTCATATGGCTGTGGCTTCTGCAGTGCAATCCGGTACCGCCGATGTGGGTCTGGGTATCCAGTCGGCTGCAGAAATACTCGGTCTGGATTTCATCCCGGTAGGCGTGGAAGAATATGATTTCCTGGTGCCGGAGCAGTATTTAGAGACACTTTCTGTTCAGCGGTTCATTAAGGCCCTAACATTGGATGCGTTCAAGGACCGGGTCATGGCACTGGGCGGTTACGAGATGGAGGAGCCGGGAAAACTGGTTCAGCTATAGGATATAACTAAACCTTTTGCCACAGATGTCCATTCGTGTTATCCGTGACAAACGATCCATTTTATGAAAAGAGGAGAACTATGCATGATACCTGTGGACGAAAAATTGATTATCTTAGGATATCTGTAACGGATCTGTGCAATCTTCGTTGCAAGTACTGTATTCCTGAAAAAGGGGTCCCGCTTAAACAGCATGATGATATCCTCAGCTTCGAGGAAATCGAGCGGATTGTTCGTGAGGCGGCTGAGCTGGGTGTGACAAAGGTGCGTATCACAGGTGGAGAGCCCCTTGTACGCCGTGGCATTTCGGATCTGGTACGAATGGTGGCTGCGGTGCCGGGAATCCGTGATATCGCTTTGACCACCAATGGTCTGCTTCTTGCAAAGCAGGCTGCTCTGCTTAAGGAAGCCGGACTTCATCGGGTGAACATCAGCCTTGATAGTCTGGATCCGGATAAATACCGGGAAATCACCCGGGGGGGCGACCTTGAGCAGGTTCTAGAGGGCATACGCATTGCTCGAGAAATAGGCCTTACTCCCATCAAGATAAACGCGGTACTTATCGGAGGCTTCAACGACTCAGAAATCGAAAGCTTTGTGGAGTTGACCCGGAATGAGCCGATTGATGTCCGCTTCATTGAATTGATGCCTATCGGCGAAGCCAGCACATGGTCCTCGGAACACTTCATCTCCAATGATACGGTTCTTAAACGGGTGCCGGGGCTTATGCCCTTGCCGGTAAATGACAAGACAAGTCCGGCCCGGTATTTTGCTCTTTCCGGGGCACGCGGAAAAGTGGGACTTATCAATCCTATCAGCAGCCATTTCTGTGCTTCCTGCAACAGGATCAGGCTGACAGCGGATGGAAGGCTCAAGCCATGTCTGAATGCGGATACGGAAATAAGCCTGCTTGACTCACTGCGGGGTGAGAATTGTCTTTCGACACAGATTCTCGAAGCGATCCGATTGAAGCCGGAGAGCCATAATATTTCGGGAGCGGACTACAAGCCGGTATCCCGGAACATGCACCAGATTGGAGGATGACAATGCTTACACATATCAATGAAAGCGGCCTGGCTAGAATGGTTCAGGTAGGTGAAAAGACGGATACCCAGCGGATTGCCGTTGCAAAAGGCCGGATCCGGATGAATATGGAAACCCTTACCCGGATCCGGGAGGGGAGTATGAAAAAAGGGGATGTGCTGGCAGTGGCACAGGTGGGAGCCATCATGGCGGCTAAGCGGACATCCGATATCATTCCCATGTGTCACCCGCTCTTCCTTACAGGGGTAGATCTGGAATTCTACCTGAATGATGCAGAATCGTCGGTGGATATAGAAGCGACGGCGCAAACCATCGGTAAGACCGGTGTTGAAATGGAAGCGCTTCACGCCGTCACTGCAGCGGCCCTTACCATCTATGACATGTGCAAGGCAGTGGATAAGGACATGATAATCGAATCGGTCCGGCTGGTTTATAAAGCAGGCGGAAAATCCGGGGTATATACCCGCAAGGAGGACTGAATATGCGTGTCGTAGCGATTAATATCAGTGAAAAGAAAGGCATACCCAAGGTAACGATCCCGGAGGGGAATTTCATCGAGGAATTCGGTCTTGAAGGAGATGCCCACGGGGGCAAATGGCACCGTCAGGTAAGCCTTCTGGGAATGGAAAGCATAGATAAAATGAAGGCCGTCGGAGTCCAGGGGCTTTGCACAGGTAAATTCGCCGAGAATCTTACTACTGAGGGGATCGTGCTCTTCGAACTTCCTGTCGGTACGAAGCTGAAAATCGGGGAAACGATTCAGGAAGTGACCCAGATCGGGAAGGAATGTCATCAGAAATGCGCCATTTATCATACGGTTGGAGATTGTGTCATGCCCAAGGAAGGGATATTCACAAGAGTGCTGAAGGGCGGAGTCGTTAAAGCCGGGGATGAGATAGAGATAATTGAGAGTCTGATTAACGAGTAAAATCGTCAGTCATCGGTTTATCGTGTTTTGGAGGTGCCTATGAAAGCCGCAAGAGAAGTATTTTCCAAGGAATTCGTTCAACGTTCCCATCGGCGATGCGACCAGATGGATATCGGCAAGGACAGGGTGTACAGCAAGCGGATCCTGGCTGGAGAAGAGCTGTTTCAGCGATTGGCGGATAAACATGACCTGATTGAGAATGCTGAGCCATTCATGAATCAGTTGTATGCCTTTGTTAAAGGGACGGATTTCTTCGCCCTGCTCACTGATGAGGAGGGATGCATCCTGACCATCATCGGGGACGAGAGAATCCTTTCGCAGGCATTTTCATATAAAATGATGCCTGGCGCGTTCATGGATGAGGCCAGTATCGGCACAAACTCTATGGGCACTGCTCTGGTAGAGGAAATGCCGATTCAGATATCAGGAACAGAGCATTATGTTGAAGCGTATCACCGGTGGACGTGCTCAGCAGCGCCAATCCGTAATACTCAGGGGCAAATCATAGGGACAATGGATCTCACGGGATACTCTGAACAGGTCCACCCTCATACGCTCGGTATGGTTGTGGCGGCTGCTAATGCCATCGGCAGGATTCTGCAGGTAAAAGAATTCAATGAAGCCTTGTCCATGGCGAAAATCTATACGGACACCGTCATCGACAGCATCGCCTCAGGGATACTCACGGCAGATGTGGATGGGAATATCAAGACGGTGAATCGGACCGTTTCGGAGCTCTTCGGGTATTCGGTCGGAGAAATACGTAAAATGAAAGCATGGCAGCTCTTTGAAGGTTGGGAACAGGTATTGAGCTCGGCCAAGGCCCATCAGGGCTATGTGGACGAAGAAGTATTTGTGAATTCCCGTAGAAACAAGCTGCAGTTCAACCTAAGCACCTATCCGATCATTGACAGCAAGAAGGAACTGCGTGATATCATTTTCGTGTTCAAGGATGTCAAGAAAGTCCGTAAGCTTGCCAACCGCATCATGGGACGGCATGCAGTGTATACCTTTGACAAGATACTGGGGGACAACAAGCATTTTACAAAGGTCATCAGTTTTGCCAAGAAGGTGGCCGATAGCCGATCGAGCATCCTGATCATGGGTGAGAGCGGTACCGGGAAGGAGCTCTTTGCACAGGCCATTCACAACCATTCCGACAGGCATGAGGAACCCTTCGTGGCTCTGAACTGCGGGGCTATACCGAGAACCCTGATTGAAGCGGAACTGTTCGGCTATGAGGAAGGGGCCTATACGGGAGCAAAAACCTCAGGAAATCCCGGAAAATTTGAAATAGCTGACGGTGGTACCCTGTTCCTGGATGAAATCGGTGAAATGCCGCTGGATATGCAGACCCGACTCCTCCGTGTCATTGAGGAAGGTACTGTGAGCCGTATCGGTGGCGGTCAGGAAATAGTGGTAGATGTGCGGATCATTGCAGCGACGAACAAGGATCTTGAGGAAGAAGTAAAAAAAGGGAACTTCCGAAATGATCTCTATTACCGCCTCAATGTGCTGCCGCTTCTCCTGCCCCCACTTAGGCAGCGTAAAGACGACATCCCCATGCTGGTTGATTTTTTCATGAAACGGCTTTCAAAGCGGCT
This sequence comes from uncultured Peptostreptococcaceae bacterium, assembly GCA_964511875.1. GTDB lineage: Bacteria > Bacillota > Clostridia > Peptostreptococcales > Acidaminobacteraceae > CAZEHS01. The sequence continues at coordinate 123 of CAZEHS010000079.1, read as the reverse complement.
GAACAAAAAATCGTTCCCCCTGACAGAGGCTCAGATGAAGCTTCTGATGGGCTACGACTGGCCGGGAAATATCCGGGAGCTGGAGAATTTCATCGAGCTGATCATCAACACGGAGGCCATGCC
>CAZEHS010000078.1:8719-15612 GCA_964511875.1 uncultured Peptostreptococcaceae bacterium | reverse complement strand
TCTACCAGTCCCAAAAGGCCCTGGACAACTGTAAGAATGCCGTTCGCGAAGGGGGTATCGTCATCCTTGTGGCCTCCGCCAAGGAAGGATTCGGCGAGCACTGCTTCGAGGAATGGATGCTGACAAAGACGCCGGACGAAATGATTGCTGAGATAAAGAAGAATTTCCGCTTGGGCGGTCACAAAGCCGCCGCCATCTCCATGGTACTCAAAAAAGTCCAGGTCTTCTTCGTTTCCGACTGGGAACCGGAGCTGGCCCGGAAGGTCAACTTCGTACCTTTCGCAACTGCTCAGGAAGCAGTGGATGAAGCCCTGAAACAGCAGGGAGAGGGTGCCAAAGTATTGATTATGCCGGTTGGCGGGTCGACCTTACCGCTGGTCCAAGGGTAATGTTTCTTTGCTTAAGAGAAATTAACAAAACACGAAAAATAAAATACTTTCCGCAGTTTAAGCTGAACGTGAACAGTCGTGATATGTTTCAATAAATATATTAAAGGATGGTAGAGTATATGAAATTCGATCATATGGCATTTCAGGTTTCAGATATTGATAAATCAATTGAGTTTTATAAAACAAGATTAGGTTTTGATTTTATATTTAAAAAGCATAATCCAGAGGAGTCAGAGTATTATGCTATGTTAGAAAAAGGAAATGCACGGATTGAACTGATTCAATACACTGCAGCGCCATTTGTGAAACATGAAATAGTGCGACCTCACTGCCCGCATTTCTGTATTGAGGTCGAAAACCTTGAGGCTGCAATAAATTCTTTGCAGAAAAACAATGTTGAAATCATTCGAGGTCCACTGATGATTGAAGGCGAGGAAACCTGGCTCTATTTTGCAGATGAAGACAACAACATTCTTGAATATATCCAATGGTTCCGAAAGGAATAGATTCGGAACCATTGGATGGATGTACAAATTTTTCAAAATAAAACTACTTGGCTTCAGCAGAGCTAAGTATAGTTTTTGCTGACAATGTAAGATGCCTGTATACAGGATAAAATTCAATTTAGAGCCACACTTCATGCTGCGTATTTCAGATTGATTTTTCTTAAAATAAGAAGCTTGGATCTACCCTTGAAATTCACGCCAAAAAAAAACAAAAAACCGGGAAAGCTCAGACAATCGATTCGCTTACCCGGTTTTCATCTGTCTTAAGAATACCTTCGGCTCTCTGTATTCCGTTTCAAGAACCCCACTGAAGATATGAGCACACAATGCAACACACAGGGAGGTTAATCGATGAATACACTTCAAGTGAAAGAAAACATCAGTGAATGCCTTCGTAAGCAGGCACTGGATACCACCTTGCTCAGTCAGGTGCACACCTACGCTTTGGACTATATGGAGACCGTTCAGGACAGGGCGGTATTTCCAACGGAGGAGGCTCTTGCCGGCCTTCAGGCTTTTGATGAGCCTATGCCGGAGCTGCCGGAAGACCCTAAGGCACTGCTGGAGCTGCTGCATACCAAAGGTTCTCCGGCTACCGTGGCACAGACAGGGGGACGTTACTTCGGTTTCGTTAACGGGGGCATTGCTCCGGCGGCACTGGCAGCCAAATGGCTTGCCGATGTTTGGGATCAGAATACGGCAATGTATGTGATTTCGCCCGTGGCATCACGGTTGGAAGAGATCTGCGAGGGGTGGCTGGTAAGTCTGTTGGGGCTGCCGGAGGGTACTGCGGCGGGCTTTGTTGGCGGCTCTTCCACGGCTACTCTTTGCGGACTTGCGGCAGGCCGTAACCATCTGCTTAAAAACATGGGTTACGACGTGGCAGCCAACGGTCTGTTCGGGGCACCGGAAATCAAGGTGGTGCTGGGGGAAGGGGCTCACTCTACGATTTACAAGGCACTGTCCATTCTGGGGCTGGGAAGCCAGCGCATCATAAAAGTGCCGATGGACGCTCAGGGGCGGATTCGGGCGGATATGGTTCCGGAGCCGGACAACCGTACGCTGCTTATCCTGCAGGCAGGGAATGTGAATTCCGGAGCCTTCGATCCATTCGATGAACTTTGCGAAAAGGCCAGGGCTGCCGGTGCGTGGGTCCATGTGGACGGGGCCTTCGGGTTGTGGGCGGCGGCGTCGGAGTCCCTAAAGCATTTAACAAAAGCTGTGGAGAAGGCCGATTCCTGGTCTGTGGATGCCCACAAAACCCTTAATGCACCTTATGACAACGGCATCATCCTATGCAGGAACCGGGATGCGCTGGTTGCCGCCATGCAGATGACAGGGTCGTACATTGTTCTCAGTCCCCAGCGGGACGGCATGCTCTATACGCCGGAAATGTCCCGGAGAGGACGGATTACAGAGCTTTGGGCAACCTTGAAATCATTAGGTAGGATTGGTGTTTCTCAACTGGTTCAGGATTTGCACGAGAAGGCTGTCTATTTTGGCAGGGCCCTGGAGAACGAAGGCTTCACAGTGCTTAATGAGATCTGCTTCAATCAGATCCTGGTATCGGCGGGAACCGCGGAAAAAACCATGGCTGTGCTGAAGGTCGTTCAGGAATCCGGGGAACTGTGGTGCGGAGGCTCTCAATGGGAGGGACAGCCGGTCATTCGGATCAGCGTGTGCTCGTACCGAACATCGAAGGAAGACATTGACCGAAGTGTGAGGGCTTTTGTGAATGTCCGAACCGGTTGATCGATTGGGCGGTGATGAGTTTTTTGAAATGTTTAAAGGCTCTCAGGATAAAATCCTGAGAGCCTTGTCTTTGGGGGCGCCAAAGAGAATCATGTTCCGCAAAATGTACGGTAATGTTCCGGCGTTGCTTCCGGAGGCACCGTGTATTCAGAATTTTCGGGTGTCCGGACGTAGGGTTCAGACAGCACTTTCATGAGCTTTTCAAGCACTGTGAAATCCCCTTGACCTACAGCTGCATCCAAGGCGGTCTCGACCTGATGATTGCGCGGAATGACGGTGGGATTTGAAGTCGTCATCATTTTCTGGGATAAAAGGATACACTGAGAATGATCGTGAGGGCTGTCTCCAATGCTGCAGCGATTGCGCCTGGCTTTCCAGGTTTGAATCCAGGCCTGGAATTCCGGAAGGGCTCCGGCCGGGGTATTTTGAACCTCGTCGTAGGTGAGGGCAGTGAAAGTAAGCGTATAGTCCAGCTGATGGTGATGCATCATGCGCAGAAGTTCCTCAACCAATTCCATATCTCCCGTTTCTTCACCGGAGAAGCCCAGTTTTCGCCTCATGCCGTTTAGCCAATGTTGGGAATAAAGCGGTAAAAAGCTGTCCACTGCGTCCTGTGCCAGCTGAAGGGCCTGAGTCTGTTCAGGATGGATCAAGGGCAGCAGCGTTTCGGCAAAGCGCCCCAGGTTCCACTGAGCAATGGCAGGCTGATTGCCGTAGGCATAACGGCCGTTCCTATCGATGGAACTGAATACGGTCCGGGGATCGTAGTTGTCCATAAAGGCACAGGGGCCGTAATCGATGGTCTCGCCGCTGAGGGCCATGTTGTCGGTATTCATAACGCCGTGGATAAAGCCCACCAGCTGCCATTTTGCAATCAGCTCGGCCTGCCGTTCAATGACAGCATGGAGAAAGGCCGCATAAAGGTTTCCATCCTCTCCGGCGTTTGAATAACGGGAAGGGCTCCCTAAATGACTGAAATGTCTCTGAATCGTGTAATCCGTAAGGGTCTGGAGTAAGGGGATGCTTTGTGCGGCGGCATATTGAAACGTGCCCACACGGATGTGACTGGCGGCTACACGGGTGAGGATCGCACCGGGAAGGGTTTCCTCACGGCGAATAAAATCCCCGCTGGATATCACGGCAAGACTCCGGGTTGTCGGAATTCCCAGGGCGTGCATGGCTTCACTAATAATATATTCCCGGAGCATGGGGCCAAGTGCGGCACGACCGTCCCCGTTCCGGGAATAAGGCGTGGGGCCGGAACCTTTGAGCTGAATATCGAAGCGCTCACCGGCAGGCGTGATATGCTCCCCCAGCAGGATTGCACGACCATCCCCCAGATTTGTGAAATAAGCAAATTGATGGCCGGCATAAGCCTGAGCAATGGGCTGGGCTCCTTCGGGAAGCACGTTTCCTGAAAAAACAGAGGTGCCTTCATCGCTCTCAAGGGCATCCGTATCAAGGCCCATTTGATCCGCTAAACTGCGATTGAACAGCACGAGCTGCGGTGAAGAAACAGGGGTTGGTTTAATCCGTGTATAAAGAGCTTCCGGGAGCTGTTCATAAGAATTATCAAAATGCCAGCCTCGTAAAACAGGACCTTTTGTATGGGTCATAGGATATCCTTTCCGGACACTTAAGTGTATAATGAATAGTGTCATCAGTATAAAATGAATTTCATTATCAATTATACACCCGAAAGCTCACTTGTAACAGAGCAGATGCCCAAAGGACAGAAAAAACTGATTTGCAGCGTTGATAACGGGTATCAATTAAGAAGATCGTTTATATATCATATGAAAGGGACTTGTTAACAATTCCCCTCGTAGGCTCCAATAAAAGCATTGCAATGACAAGGACTCCGCTATAAAGCGGGGTCCTTGTCATGTGTGAACTTATTGGAAGGGGACTGGCGCTGCCCCTAGATACAGGTGGCAGAATGCCAGCTGAATTGGAGCGGGGTAGCGGTCACTTCTGCTCTGGTTTTTCGAATTGCTTCAGGATATAACATAAGAATGCTGAAATGATGGGATGATCAATTCTACTTTTAAGAACAGCCACATAGGTGGAACGCTCGATAAGGGGATCTATCAGCACGGCTTTGATACTGGTACCAAACAGTTTCGAAAGATTTTGGGATGATATGAAGGATACACCGTATCCGTTCAAAGTCATATCAATCATCATTCTCAGCGAGTTGCAGTCGGAGACCACGTTGGGTTCGAATCCTGAATTTCGGAATTCATTGATTAGTGTTCCGTACATGCTGAAGGTCTTTTGAGGGAGGATAAAAGACTCATCCTTCAACTGACCTAAATGGAGGCTGCCAAGATTAGCAAACCTATGTTCCGCTGGCAGCATGACGTGTACTCTTCCATTAACGAGTTCGTTGAGCACAAGACTGTCATTGTTTTTCTGGCTAGGCTCAGGTATAAGAAAGGCCATGTCAATGATCCCTTCAAGCAGTTCCTGGTACAATTCATTGCTTCCAGGTCTTTCGATAATTTGAACATGGATATTCGGGTGCTCATTATGAAAGGTATAAACATAGGGCATGAGTGTATTCGGATCTGTTTCTGAAATTATGCCCAGCTTGATGTTCCCCTTATGAAATGATCTGAATTTTTTTAGTGTCATTTCAATCTTCTCTAGTTCTTCCAGAATGACTTTGCAGTGCTTGAAAAATTCTTCACCCTCCTCGGTTGCCTTTACACTCCTTGTGTTGCGTTCAAAGAGTGACACACCCAGTTCGCCTTCAAGTTTTATGATTTGATGGGACAAGGTCGGCTGAGTGACACATAACTCGGCAGCTGCTTTGGTGTAGTTCTTATGTTTGTAGACGGCTACAACATATTGAATTTGATGTAACTCCATTGCTCATACCACCCTTTGATTGATAGACAGTCGTTATATATCCTATACTAATTAACTATTTCTAATTAATCAACAAAACAATTATGCTTAGGTTGAGAATATTCAGAAGCTTTTTCGTCGGGAGGAGGTTACTGAATAGTCTAAAAATGAAATGTCTTAAAGGAGGGAGTACATGAAAAAATCAAGAGAAGACATTTGTGTCTTTATCGACGGGCACAAGGCAGAAATGCTCAAGCTCTGGGAAGACCTGGTCATGACGGAGAGCTATTCTGGAGATGCTGAAGGGGTCAACACAGTTGCAGAACACATCAAATGCATCATTGAAAAAGACGGCGCTTCAGTAAGAACTATCGAACATGAATCAAATGGTAAAATGCTGGTTGGGACATTTGGAACCGATCGAAAATATGAACCTGTCTGTTTTCTGGGTCATATGGACACGGTTTTCAAGAAGGGTACAATAGCGACCAATCCTTTCAGGATTGCAGATGGCAAAGCGTATGGTCCAGGAGTTCTAGACATGAAGGGAGGAATTGTGGTTCTGTTATATGCGATAAAAGCGCTTGAAGCTTCAGGCTATAACCTTCGTCCACTAAAAATCGTTCTTGCAGGAGATGAAGAAATAGCCCACGAGGGTTCGACTGCAGCTGAAACCATTGTGAAAGAGGTCGCAGGAAGTATTGCGGCATTTAACTGCGAAACAGGCTATCCTGATGGGCGGATCGTGACCAGCCGCAAAGGCGCGGCCACATTCATGATGGAAGCGTTCGGTGTTGCTGCGCACTCCGGAAATAATCCGCAAGTAGGAAGAAATGCCATACTGGAACTGGCCTATAAGACTATCGACATTGAAAAACTGACTGACTGGGAAGTTGGAACAAATTTCAATGTAGGCACGGTCGAAGGCGGAACCGTGGTGAATTCAATTCCGGCGCAGGCGAGAATTGGCATCAATGTCCGATGTGCCAGCCTATCTTCTGTTGAGAAATTTACACGAGAGTTGAATGACATTAAAGAGAAGGTTTATATAAACGGAGTACGAACAACTTTGACAGGTGGTCTTGGCATCATTCCTATGGAAGCTAACGGCAATGGGCACCGACTTTTCAATATTGTCAATCAGACCTCTGTCGAAAATGGATTTGGGGAACTCACACCATTCATGTCTGGAGGAGGATCGGATTCTGCCTACTCTGTTTTCGCGGGTGTGCCAACAGTCTGTTCGATGGGTGTCAAAGGCGAACACAATCACACTATGGAAGAATATGCGATTGTGGACAGCCTTTTTGAAAGAGCCAAATTACTGGCCGCGTGTGTCTTGAATCTGGATCACCAAAACTAAAGAGAACTTTCAAGCTTCCCATGTTCATTC
>CAZEHS010000078.1:1996-8709 GCA_964511875.1 uncultured Peptostreptococcaceae bacterium | reverse complement strand
ATAAAGGGGGATCATATATGGATACGTCTCATAAGGAAGAAAAAGTATCAATAAAAGGATGGTTGTCGCTGGCAGTTCTTATAATCATGCTGTCCGGTACTTTGGGATATATGGAGGGGCCATGGAAATTCTTCGATTTCACAGTTCTGGTTGGCCAATTTGGAGAAATTGCGCCCGGAATGACCTTTGCTGGAAAAGGGGGCGTTGGCGCTCGTGACGGATTCCTGTTCGCACTCACACTGATTCCGACTGTGATGTTCGCAATGGGATTGATTCAAGTAGTTGAATCAATGGGCGCCTTGAAAGCGGCGAGGATCACATTTCAGCCATTCCTCAAACCGTTGCTGGGAATACCGGGTGTCGCAGGAATAGCATTTGTCAGCAGTTTTACAAGCTCTGATGCAGGATCAGCCATGACAAAAATATTGAGTGATGAAGGCTCTATTAGTGATGATGAACGCACAATATTTGTAGCTTATCAATATGCCGGTTCGGCTCCTATTACGAACACAATAGGAACGGGGGCGCCACTGCTTGCCATTACAGTACTGCCTGTGGGCATGATCATCCTTATCATTTTAATTGTGAAAATCATCGGAGCAAATCTCATACGACTCTACCTCAACTACCTTGCTAAGAAAGCAGTACTTGCTATGGAGGTCCAATAATGTCCAGCATAAACCAGCCAAAACCAAATATCGTTGAAGAATTTATGACAGGTGCGAAAAAAGGGTTTTATCTTGGTGTCGAGATGATTGCGCCAGCTATGGTTTTAGCCTATATCCTAATTTTTTTCCTAAAAAGCACAGGACTTATGAATGGCATTGCCTTTATTCTGGGTCCTGTTATGTCCATTTTCGGTCTTCCAGGTGAAGCTTCCATAGCCCTAATTGCTGCATTTTTCGCTAAAGCAGCAGGCGCTGCGTCAGCAGCAACCCTTTATGCTGATGGCACAATCACTGCACTTCAGGCGACTATCCTGTTTCCGGCAGTAATCACCATGGGCACGTTGATTGCTCACTTTGTCAGAATCGTTGTCGTTGCGAATACCAACAAGAGATGGCATGGAATCTTGATCCTTGTCCCTCTGCTCGACGCCGCCATCGCCATGTTCATAACACGAGCCATACTTCTTTTCACTGCATAATGATTTTAACGGCGATGCCGAAGCGGGAGCTTTTATGATATAAGCCCTACATCCTTCTAAATGAAACAAAGTTATGCTCCCTACGGTAACAGATTTTTATTGTTTCATCTGTCTACCTTATCGGGAGCATATCAGTTTGCCCATAAAGGGCTTTTTTTTTGGGGGGGGGAAGCAAATTTCGCTCATTGCCAATTTTCAGGAAGGGATTTTCTAATAAATCCAGAATACTGTTAAAACGACAATTGATTTGTATGTTCGATGCGAATGAGCTCAGGACTCTGTGGCAGTATCGCGAGAACATTTCAAACCCATCAGGAGGTTGCAATGCCCCATTTAACATTTCGCGGATTTACAGATAGTCAGGTTCAGAAGGCTTCTGAGATTCTTATTCCTGATTTGGCCAGGCTTTTGGATTGCCCGGAGGATTATTTCATGTTCGACAATCTATCGGTGAACTCATTTTATAAGGGTCAAAAGACAGTCACATTTCCTTTCATTACGATTGCATGGTTTGAGCGAGGAAAGACCCAGAGGGACGCCATGGCTCAGGTCATTACGAAAGCCATGCATGAGCTCGGCGTGCCAGAGCTTGAAATCGGGTATACGGTATTGGCGGAAGATAGTTACTACATCAATGGGAAACCAGTGCTGACTGACTGTTCAAAAGGAAAACCAAGCACCGCTCAATCACATGTGCAGGAGGCACTATGATCTACAGAAACGCAACAGTATCAGACATATCGATGATCTCAGCCCTGCAGCTGAAGTATCACATTTCCACAATCAGCGAGGCGGACAAGGCCAACGGCTTTGTAACGACCATCTTTACGGAAGAGCAGTTCCAAGAGCTTATTGAAACTGAAAACGGCATAGCGATTGCCTGCGATGGGGATGCGGTGGTGGGCTATGCAATGGCGGCATCCTGGGGTTATTGGTCCAAATGGCCGCTTTTTCAGCATATGATTAAAGACCTTGAGCACACTGAATACCTGGGTCAAACCCTCAGTATTGAAAACTCGTATCAATATGGCCCGGTCTGCATAGACGTAGCCTACAGAGGAAAGGATGTACTGCCTAAGCTCTTTGATTTTTCAAGGGAGCAGATGAACCGGCGCTATCCTATTCTCATTACCTTCATCAATCACATCAATCCGAGGTCTTACGCGGCTCATGTGAACAAGCTCGGCCTGGATGTCATCAAGACCTTCGAATTCAACAGTAATCACTATTATCAATTGGGATATGACACGTCAAAGAGCTGCCTTTAAACCTACTGGTATAAGAGTCAGGAATCCGGCTCCTTTGATATAATGCATGGGAGAGCGCCTCGTTTCCTCACCTTCTGCCTAACAGTTCTAAGACTCCCGCTTCTAAAGCGGGAGTAGAGAACTGTAGAGGCCCTGAATCCGCTCTACTAAGGATCGCTTCATATAAAATACGATTCCCATCTATGAGCTTCAGGTAATTCTAACCTGAAGCTTTTTTGAATTGTAAAACAACGATAACCTAACATAAAATAACATTTACATTATTAGTGTTATAACGTATAATAAGGACATAGAATAAATGTGAAAGACGGTGATTACATGAAATTGATTTTGCGAAAGAACGACAGTGCGACGAGTGTTTTGCTATTCATCTACAATAATTATTCGGCTCTGACAAACAAATATACGTTGAAGCTAAGCAGCCTATTGGAGATTATGAAAGCTTTCGGAAAAAATGAGACAGCAGTAAGGATGTCCATATCAAGAGCCACTAAAGCTAAAATTCTCAAAAATGTACGTGTAGGCAATGAGGTATCATACACACTAACGGAAAACGGAAAAGATGCCATAGGAACCTGGAATGAAGGAGCAATGAACTTTTGGAATCGTTATCAGCTACGAAATAAAGAATGGGACGGAAAGTGGTACCTGCTTAACATTGACTTTAAAGAAGATGCAAGAGAAGTAAGGCCCAATGTTAATGACGAGTTGAAGCAGCTAGGGTTTGCTACGATCAGTACAAATGCCTGGATCAGTGCAAATCACCTTCCGGAACAGATATCAGGCCTAATAAAAGCTTATGGCCTTGAAGGTAATACGATTGAAGTTTACGGTGATATGAAAGTACTGGATATAAACCAGTTCGTAAATGAGCAATTCAAAATTAAAGCACTGAAGACAGCGTATACTGACTTTATCAATAGGTATAAAGATAAGCTTAATGAGAAAACAGACTTTTCAAATCCTGAAATGGCATTGCCTCTTTTACATGAGCTGGGATGGAATTTCTTCAACATTGCATCCGAGGATCCGGCACTCCCTCGGAATTTGATCGCAACCTGGGAGGGAGACGAAGCCGCCGCTCTTATGAGAGAATTGAGAAAGATTATCTTACAATCAACAAATCAGTATCTCGAAAAATTCGATTAATTGGGAGGGTATGACTATGAATCCAGACAGTGTTTTAAATTACCTTGAAATGATATCGAACAAAAATATTTATTTGAATTTGACCATGCATATGATTACCATGCTCTCTGTTGCATCGTTATATTTTATCAGTAGTCAAAAAATGCGTACAAAACTTTTCAACGGCTTGATTCTCATCCTTACTGCATCCGTGACAGTTAATGCATTTATCAATGGCAATCCGTTTCATTTGGTCACATTTGCTGTTTTAACGGGAGTTGCATTGATGGAATTGGTTAAAGAGAAAAATAAGGTGATAGTTCCCTCCAAAAGCGTTAGAACCGGTATTGCCCTCATGTTCTTGCTTTTAGGTATTTGGTATCCTGAATTTGTTGCCACAAATTATTTTGCCCACTTATTACTATCTCCGATGGGGATCATACCCTGTCCTACTCTCATTGTCATACTCAGTCTGTTTGCATTTAACCCTCAGGGTATTGGAAAACTGGAGTATATTACCGTACTTACAATGGGAGTAGTATATGCGCTGATTGGAGTTTTCGTGCTAAAAGTATATCTGGATATTGTTTTATTATTACTCGTTCTATATTCAATTTATATTCTTGTTTCAAACAAGGTTGGGGTACAAATGCAATGATAGGAAGTGGGGTAATTCCTTCTAGACAGAAATATTAAAAGAGGAGCGAAAAATATGGATGATAATTCAAAAGGATGTTCATGTGGCAGTACTTGCTGCACACCAGAACAGGAAAAAAAGAAAGTTGATATTGATTTCCTCTATCTGGATTTGAACACCTGTGTAAGATGTCAGGGAGCTGAAAGTAATTTAGATCAAGCTATAAATGAAGTTTCGACGGTTTTAAAATCTGCTGGATATGTGGTGAGTGTAAATAAAATAAACATCACATCACCTGAGCTGGCAACTGAATATGAATTTTTAAGTTCGCCTACGATACGAATCAACGGTTACGATATTGCTTTGGATGTTACTGAAACTTCCTGCAAAGACTGCGGAGATATTTGCGGAGATTCTGTAGATTGTAGATCCTGGGTTTATGATAGTGTTGAACTTCCAGAACCGCCTAAGGAAATGATAGTTAATGCGATTATGAAGGAAGTCTACGGTGGCCACTCTGACCTAAATAAGATGAAATCAGAATATGTTCTGCCACAAAATCTCAAACTGTTTTTCGATGGGAAAAAAACAAAAAATAATGAGTAATATCCTGGGGAGTTAGGGAAGCTAAAGTTCTGACTTGTCGCAAAATGGGTTTTGTGGAGAACATAAGGATACTACTTAAGAGTATATAGTGCTTGCCATCCGAAAGCAGAGCATCATAAGCGCCCCTTTGAGGTAACGAAATGAAACCCCTGAACGGCATCCTTGAAGCAGCCATTTCCGCCGGCACTGAAATTGATATCATCTACCAGGGCGGCAGCCATCCCGGTGCTGTTCGCACGGTGCTGCCACTGAGGATTACCGACGGTCTGCTGAGAGCACGTGATTCCGCCACCGGACAGAGCAAATCCTTCAAGCTTGAGCTGATCTCGCTGCCTGAAAAGGAAGTACCTGATGAATTGAATTTGTCATTCCGGAACTATCATTCCATTCAAGATATTCTATTTCTAGAGCAGAAATTGATTCTGCGTTCTGATCTGATTGTGTTGGCGGACAGGTTCCATATCCGGCTCTTTAAAACCGAGAAGGCCAGCAATTCCGATGCACCACTCTTTTCTATCGGTTATCAGAAATTTCGGAAGGATTCCCAGTTGCATAAATTAGAAAATCTCCGACCCTGGATCTGCAATGGTGCATTCTATGACACGTTGCAGCAGGCGGCGGAGGCTTTCGTAATGGCTCTGAGATTCTATGTGAAGGACATCAAGTGAACTTGAAGGGTAGGGTATCCAGATGAGTGCGATTGTTGTAATCATACCGATCATCATCATACGATATGCTCTATTAAACATACTCAGCAAAGAAGCTCTCCCCCGTGCAGCATTCTTTGCACCATTAGTCGGGAGGGAAAGAGCAGCCTATTGGATATATCAAGTAACAACACTGTTTATTCTTGTGGATTTGGTATTCCTAAAAATCCGATTCGATTCGGACTGGTTTTACACGGGTGCAGGAATATACGGTATCGGGCTTGTATTCTACGCACTGTCGATCGTGGATTTTGCCAGACCGAAAACTAATGGAATGAATGTGGATGGCTTGTATCGAATCTCCCGTAATCCCATGTACGTTGCATATTTCATCAGTTTATTCGGGTGTGTACTGATATCGTCCTCTTGGACGTTATTTGCATTACTGATGATTTTCCAACTATCCAGCCATTGGATTATTCGATCGGAAGAGAGATGGTGTATCGAGAAATTCGGGTATGAGTATTTGCGTTATATGAAAAGAGTCAGACGGTATATTTAACCAAGCATATGCTCTAATTCATTTTTTAGGATAGAAATAAAACGGAGCCCATCATCTGAATAATGATCGGGCTCCGTTCTTTTATGTCTCCTTACTTCGTCTCCTCTAGTAAAATCCTTCCGATAACCGGACAACCCAGGTGGTAACTCGCGTCACCTATACGGGCCACAATATAGTTTTCATCTCCATAACTGCTTATGAAGACTTCCCGGCCGTCTTTCAATGCGATGGTCATGATATTGCCTGCGATCATCTCAATGTACGCAGTATCCATAATGTAGCTTTCATTGAAGGCCTGCTGAATGGATGCAGTCTCATCGGCACTGAATGTTCTGTCCACGTTATTGCCTTCAAGATTTTTCAGGGTAATACTGACAATGCCGTCGATGTTTTTTTCAAGCTGCATTGCTTTAGCAGCATCCTCGTCCAATTTCGGGCTTGTTCCAGCAGCCGGGTCAGGAGATGATGGTTCAGGTTCGCCGACATCCTTTGCTGTGTTTGCACAGCCGACCAGCAGCAATAATGCGATGAGCATGAAAATGCTTATCTTTCCGAATGCCTTTTTCATAAAATTTCCTCCTTGTTGTCTTCATTCATTTTTCAGGCTTATACTACTAAGACGGAGAAAAGGGAAAAAAGTTCCGAGGTTTAAATTGAGAAAATCTGGGTAAATATGAGATGGCAATCTTACATGAGCAGAAAGCGGAAGCGATGATCT
>CAZEHS010000078.1:0-1986 GCA_964511875.1 uncultured Peptostreptococcaceae bacterium | reverse complement strand
AAATTGTATGTGGGAGTCAGGCGAAAGGGAGAATCTTAGGGTTTAAAATGGACGCTTTTTCCCTTTTGAGAGCTAACAGCGTAACCGACCGAGGAAGGTCGGTTTTTTGTTTGTCAAAAAAGCTGGAGGTGTAAAATGAAAAAGCCGTTAAGCTGGCCAAAAATGTTGGCGATAATGGCAATGATAGTGATTGCCATAGGGATTGCTGTTGTTTTAATCATTATTCCCTGGTCGCGCAGTACTGAAACAAATCCTGCGCAAATCAACTGGCCGACTAAAGAGTGGCAAAGCACCATACCCGAGAAGCAAGGAATTGATTCATCCAAGCTGGCGGAAGCCTTGCTGAGTATTCGTGAAAAAAACATCAACATCCATAGTCTGCTTATCATCCGCAACGGCCTTGTGGCTGCGGATGCGTCGTTCTATCCCTATGATGGAAAGACAGTCCATGAAATGGCCTCGGTTACCAAAAGTCTGATGACTACATTGATCGGCATTGCTGCAGACCAGGGAAAGCTGGAGCTCGACCAGCCTATGGTCTCGTTTTTCCCTGAACGGACTATTGCAAGCCGGGATGATCTTAAGGAACAGATCACTGTGCGGCATCTGGCGAGCATGTCTTCGGGTTTGGAATCCCTTGGGTATGCAATGGACGAAGGAACGCTCAAGCAGATGGAGGCAAGTGAAGATTGGATCCAGTTCGCACTGGATCGCCCTGTAGTTAGCGAACCAGGCACCCATTTTGTCTATGACAGCCCTGGAATGCATTTGCTGTCAGCCATCCTGCAGGAAGCTACCGGCGTTACTGCCAATGAATTCGCCCGTCAAAATCTATTTGAGCCCTTGGGTATCAGCGATGTGATCTGGCCAGTCGATCCTCAGGGCTACAACCACGGCTGGGGAGATGTATACCTGCACCCCCGTGATGTGGCGAAGCTTGGCTACCTGTGGCTCAATAAGGGCGAGTGGGACGGCAAGCAGATCATCTCACGTGAGTGGGTTGAAAATTCAGTGAAAGTACAGATGAAGACTGGCGGGAGCGATGATTATGGTTATGGCTGGTGGATCATGTCAGGATCGGACGGCGAGTTCGCCGCTATCGGACGAGGAGGACAACGGATTCAAGTGTTCCCGGCCTTGAATCTCATGCTGGTGACAACAGGCGGGGGGTTTGACATTACTGAGATCATTCCTTTTCTGGAACCGACTCTGGTTGATCCGAGCAAGGCCCTGCCCCAAAATCCAGCGGGAGTGACAAAGCTGAACGAAGCACTCGCATCGGTTGCAAAGGCCCCTGTGCCCAAGCAGGCAGGAGCACTTCCTGAAATTGCTGGAACAGTATCAGGAAAAACCTATCTGATCAATTCTAATCCAGCCCAGCTGAAGAGCTTACAACTGGACTTCAACGACTCAGATGAGGCCATACTGCATCTGGCATATACAGACGGTCGCCCGGATACTCTCCAGAAAATCGGCCTGGATGGAGTCTATCGCATGGGGACTGGGGAATTTGACCTTCCTCAAGGCATGCGCGGCTATTGGGAAGATGATCAGACCTTTTTTCTTGAGCAGGATGAAATTGCAGTCAATGACCATACGATGTACCGTGTGACTTTCAAAGGTGATACAATTGAAATCAATGGTCTGGAAACCGCTCATGAATTCGGTGTGACTTTTGAAGGGCGGCTCGAGAATTGAAAGGTGTGAGAAAATGAAAGGATATTTGATTTGGCTGATCCTCATCAGTATCGCCCTATACTTTGCAAGCAGCTTTGCATTTCCGATATTGGGTGAAAGCATTGTTGTGCCTGTTATGATCATTTGCCTGGCAGTTGGCGGAATAAGCTCTGTTGGGCTGATCATCATCCTTGTCAGACAAAAAATGAATAATGACTGACATGACAGAAAATTCAGGTTATAGACTGGTTTAATATACAGCAAAGTGGTAGAATAGAACACAATTGAACAGAATGCTTCTTCCGAATT
>CAZEHS010000077.1:0-15926 GCA_964511875.1 uncultured Peptostreptococcaceae bacterium | reverse complement strand
ACAGGAGGCTAATTATGAAATCAACTGGTATTGTTAGAAAAGTGGATGAACTGGGTCGCGTTGTAATCCCCATTGAACTGCGCAGAACATTGAGCATTGGCGAAAAAGACGCTCTGGAAATTTTTGTTGAAGCTGATACGATCATTCTTAAAAAATATGAACCCGCCTGCATTTTCTGCGGACAGGCAAAAGGCGTTAAAAACCTTAAAGGCAAGAACATCTGTCCCGAATGTCTGGATGAAATGGCCAACATGTAGTCATCAAAAAGCTGTGCTTCGTGAATCAGAAGCACAGCTTTTTTTTATTGTTATTTCTCATTCTGTATCAGGGACTGATAAATGGATTTGCGGCTTTTTCCAGTCTCCTTAGCCAGGATCCTGGAGATTTCCTTTGTCGGCAACCCTTTTTCAAGAAGCTCTTTCAAGCGGCTTTCCTCATCCACAACCGGTGCGTTCCTGCCAGGTGAACCCTCAAAGAGCAGGACCAATTCTCCCTTCACAGGACCTTCACCAATTTGCGCGATGACATCCGTCAAATCGCCGCGCAGGTATTCCTCATAGCGCTTGGTGATTTCTCTGGCCAGAACGATCGGACGGTCTCCTCCGACAGCCAGAAGATCCTTCAGGGTTGATTCTATCCGATGGGGCGATTCATAGAGGATGGCGGTTCCTTCCTGATCCAGCATGGCTTCAAGCTGATCCTTTCTTCGCCCTCCCTGACGCTCCGGAAAGCCCCAGAAGGTGAACCGATCCGTACGCAGACCTGAGGCCACCAGTGCCGTTATTGAGGCCGTAGGTCCAGGCAAAACCACTACTGGAAGAGATTCTTCAACACATAACCGAAGAATGTCTGCACCGGGATCCGATATGCCCGGCATGCCTGCATCACTTATCAATGCAATCGCTTTACCCGCCCGGATCTCATCAATGATTTCCGGGCCTCTTTTTTTCAGGTTGTGCTCGTGATAACTAAGCAATTTTTTTTTCAGACCATAATGATTCAGAAGCTTGATGCTGTGCCGGGTGTCCTCCGCTGCGACTATGTCTGCCAATGCCAGAACTTTCAGAACCCGTAGCGTGATGTCTTCAAGGTTGCCGATCGGGGTCGGGCAGATGTACAGCCCAGCCTTAAGCGAGTCATCGCTTGTCAAAGACATTGATACATTCCAATCGGTAAATATCATAGATTTCCTCCCGATAGGTATTGTCCGAGTCATATACGATCAAGGGAGGCATGAACCGCAGTTCAGGCCCACCCCCTTTGACGCATTTGAGCAGGAACATGTTGGGGGCCGTATCAGGCTTCGGCTGCACGAAACGGATGACTTTCGGTTCCAGCCGGTTCAACCTGCAGGCCGCAATGACATCAGCCAATCGGTCCGGTCGATGCACCAGATAAAAACGGCCGCCATTCTGCAGCAGCGTCGATGCGGTCTCGGCAACCTCGTTGAAGGTACAGTGTATCTCATGCCGGGATCCCGTTTTCAGGTCCCCCTGATTGTGTATGCCTGCTCCCCGTGCCACATACGGGGGATTGGAAACCACCACCTGCACCGAGCCGGGTTTCAGGTAGTTCTCTGCATTAAGGAAGGAATCCGTCACAATTCGGACCCGATCCTCCAGCTGATTAAGCTGAACACTCCGCCGTGCCATGTCTCCGACTTCCTCCTGGATTTCAAATCCTGTTATCCGAGCCGCTCCTGATTTCCCGGCTATAAGGAGTGGAATCACACCGGTACCGGTTCCTAAATCAACAACGGAATCTCCTGTCCGGATTTCACAGAAATTACTGACAAGCACTGCATCAATTCCAAAACAGAATCCTTTCGGATTCTGAATGATCCGTAGCCCGCCGGTTTGCAGATCGTCAATCCGCTCACCCGGCCTGATGAATTGTTCCATGGATCCTCCTCAGAAAGATTATTGGAACCACCGAAATCACCGAATACACCGGAAACAGCTTTATGATCATGGTGGGTGGTTTTCACAAAATTACTGCCGGGCAACAGGGGACTCCCCTGACCGCCCGGCAGTGTATCAGACCTTTTCTTTGACTTCTTCGTCTTCTTCAAGCTCTTCCTTGTGCTTGCCAAGACGTGAAATCTCCTTGCCTTTGTAATATCGGATTTCCTCGCCCAGAACCAGATCCTGGCCCGGAGTTCCATCCTTGATGATCATCTTTACCTTTACCCGCTCCTGAATGATCTGAGCGTCCAGAACAAGGGCAAGTCCGTCTGGCGTCTGGATTTTTTCCCCATGCTTTGGAAGTGTCCGAATCAGGTACCTGTATCCGTCATGTTCATATTTCAGGCAGCACATCAGCCTGCCGCAGATTCCGGATATCTTCGTGGGATTCAGTGACAAACTCTGATCCTTGGCCATTTTGATTGATACAGGTGTGAATTCCCCGAGCCAGTTCGCACAGCAAAGTCCAATCCCGCAGGGTCCGATGCCGTTAAGCATCTTTGCTTCATCACGTACCCCAATCTGCCGCAGCTCGATACGTGTCCTGAAAACGGCAGCCAGGTCCTTCACCAGTTCTCTGAAATCCACCCGGCCTTCAGCCGTGAAGTAAAAAATGATCTTATTGTTATCAAATGTATACTCAACATCTATCAGCTTCATGCCAAGATCATGCTTCTCAATTTTCTTGAGGCATGTTTCCATGGCTTCCGCCTCTTTTTCCCGATTGTCATTATTGTGGAGTTCGTCCTCGGGTGTGGCTACACGCAATACTTTTTTCAGAGGCGGCACGATTTCCGATTCCGGCACCATTTTGGGTCCTACCACAACACTGCCGTACTCAACTCCGCGAGCCGTTTCAACGATCACGAATTCACCTTTGGTGATCGTGATCCCGTCCGGATCGAAATAATAAACCTTGCCGGCCTTCTTGAATCGAACGCCAATCACTTCAAACATAATAATCCTCCTGCATCTTAAGCAGCATCACATCTATGACAATGCGTTCATTGGCTTGTTCACGAAGTGCTTTCAACGCATCTTCCACATGACTGCCCATCCGGACGGCAGTCTGGATCTCTAAAGGCTGTCCCTGTTCTACATGTTTTGAAAGCCGTTCATGGATCGCCCGCATCAACCACACCAGGGTATGCTCCCAGTCTATTGTCTTTTCGTACCGGTCTGCCAACTCAAACATTTTAGCACGCTGCCCCTGATCCAGAGCTGACAGCCATTCTTTCACAAGTTCTTCAGATTCCTCAAGTGCTTCAGAATCCATTTGAGCCAACGCTCTTGCCAAGGATCCTCCTGACAGCACTCCCAGATGCTCAGCGCGAATCCTATCAATATTATAGTGATTCATCAGGTAACTTGCAATCCCATCCTGATCGAGGGTCTGAAAACGAAGAGTCTGGCACCTGGACATGATTGTCGGCAGCATCCTGTTGTAGTTCGTAGTTATCAGAAAGAGCATCGTCCCTGATGCCGGTTCCTCCAACGTCTTCAGCAGACGATTCTGGGCACTTGGGGTCATCGTATCCGCATCATCAATGATGCCGACCTTTGCAGTTCCCATGAATGGCTTGATACGAAGAAATTCCTGGAATTCTTCGACCTGGAGGTTCTTTATGCTTCCGTCCTCCGGCTGAAGAATCATTATGTCCGGGTGGTTGTCGGTTTCAAGACGCACACATCCGGGGCATATTCCACAAGGTTTATTTTCTCCAGTACAAAAAAGATGAGCCGCCATCCATATTGCCATGCTCCTCTTGCCTATTCCTGCAGGGCCGTCGAAGATATATCCATGACTCAGCCGATTCTGGTGAAAAGCAACCTGCAGCATCTTTCGGATATTTTCATGGTCCAGCCACTCCGTTGGATAGTTCATTCAGCAATGCCTCCATGATCAGTCAGAAGAGTGGGAATCGCTTCCCAAATTCTTTGGTGGATCTGTTCAACATCCAGCAGGCTTCCGAACGCTACAGCGGACACTCGGATCCACCGTTCGAGGGCACAAAGTTCGAGAGCGGTCTGATAGGCTTTGTCCAGGTGATTCTGATCCCGCTCATGAATATCCTTCTGGTCTGAGCCGTCAATCTTATTGGCTCTATCCGACATCCACTGTCTTGAAATAAGGGGAGGCACATCCAAAAACACAACAGCATCCGGCTTAGGGAGCCCGAAGAGGTTATACTCGAATTCCTGAAGCCATTTGAAGTATGCCATTCGAGCATCAGGATCCTCGATTTTCGCTCCCTGGTGTACCAGATTACTGGTGGTGTATCGGTCTGCTATGATGATTGCGCCCTGCTCATAAGCCGTTTTCCAACCAGTCGTATAGGATGCGAAACGATCCACGGTGTAGAACGTTGAGGCCACATAGGGGTTCACAGCTTCGGGGCTGTCTCCGAATTCCCCCCCCAGATACATTTTAATAAGGGATGATGAAGGACTTTCATAGTTGGGGAAGGTGATCCTCAATGCATCGTAGCCTTCCAATTTCAAGCGCTCCACCAGCTTTAAGGACTGTGTTGCCTTTCCACTGCCGTCCCCGCCCTCTATGATGATCAATCTGCCATGTCTGTTCATGCTTCCACCACCTGTATGAATTCATATGATCGGCCTTGAAGACCTACAACCGATATCCCCGAGGCTGTGCAGATCTGAATATATTCGACTGCTTCCGGAGTGATTTTTTCACCCGGCATCAGCAGTGGGATTCCTGGAGGATAGGGAGTGACCATTGAACCTGCTGTGGCTCCGATACTGTCAGTAAGGTCCATCAGCTTTTTAGGAGCCTTCAGTGCTTCACGCCATTCCATTACAGTCTGCGGCGCTTCGGGAGGAACCTGTCCCGGATGGATGAGCGGAGAGTTTGCATCTCCGCTTTCACTAAGCTGAACCAATGCGTTCCCAAGTGCCTCGATATCTCCGGAACTGTTGCCGATGGAGGCTATACCCAGGGAATACCATGGCGTCGAAAGCTCCATCTGAATCCCGAACCGACTACGAAGAAAATCAGATAGTTGAGAACCGGAAAGTCCCAGTCCGCATCCATTAAGAATGATTTTCGTCGGATCAATCCCATGAACACCGCCCCGGCCGATCCACTCACGGCCTGGAAGGATGAGTCCGGGAATGCGGGCAGCCTGTTCCCTCAATCTATGGATGGATTCCAGGATACGTGCCATTTCGAAGATTCCGGACCGCGCAGCCATGGTTACAGCCTGATCCAACGACTGCATAAGCAGGTAGGAGGGACTGCTGGACTGTACCATCCTAAGCATCCACCGAAGCTTATCCCTGTCGATTCGATCGCTCCCAATATGGAGCATCGAGCTTTGCGTCAGTGCGGGGAGTGTCTTATGGGTGCTTTGCACACAAACGTCCGCTCCGGCAGACAAAGCGGACACGGGCAGCTCAGGCGAAAGCGGAAAATGAGCCCCATGGGCTTCATCGACGAGCAGCAGAACCCGGTTAGCCCTGCAGACCTCCGCTATACCCTGAATATCACTGCAGACTCCGAAGTATGTTGGGTATGTGAGAACTACTGCTCTGATTTCCGGATGAGCCTTTAGGCTTTCCTCGACCGATGTTTTCCGTATTCCCAGATTCAGGAGCGTGTCAGCGTCATAGTCCGGCATAAGCCACCGAATCCTTGCCTGGGCAAGGTAGGCACCGTGATACACACTCTGGTGGCAGTCACGTCCCATCAGCAGAGTGTCTCCTGGTTCCAGGGCAGCCAGGATCATCGCCAGTATACCTGAAGTTGTTCCATTAACGAGAAAATAGGTCTCCTGACTTCCGTAAAATGCGCTGGCCCTCTCCTGAGCTTCCCTTATCATCCCTTCGGGCTCATGGAGATTGTCTGTCCCAGGCAGCTCCGTAGTATCCCAAAGAAAATGGGGTTCATGAAGATAGTGCCCGTTTTTTTGAGCCTGGCCGTATTTATGACCTGGGACATGAAATGAGATTTTAACCGGTTCAAGAGCTTGATGTAATTGGTCTCGGAATGGATAGCTCTTATACATGATGACTCCTGTCTTTTTCAGCCTATTTAATGACCCGAAATCGATTCCTGGTTGGAGGTGACGCAGCTCTTACTTTCTTTTTATATCGAATGATGTCCTTTCGGATATCCGCAGCAATTCTCATCATGATAAGGGCAATTGGAATAAGTACAATCAGGATCAGGATTATTTTCAATACTGACATCATATCACCACCTCTGAACAATTCAAACATACAGTATTCCAGAATTTTGATTATAAAATAACGTGTATTCTAAAAAAAGCTTATCAAAACCATAGCCCATTGCCAACTCATTTGTTATGCTATTTACACTACACACAATAAGGAGTGGTTGCATGCTGGCAAAAAAAATCGCAACGATTACACCATCACTGACACTGGGTATCAGCACAAAAGTAAATGAAATGAAGAAGCAGGGTATTCCAATCATCAACCTGAGCATCGGGGAACCTGATTTCAATACCCCCTCCGCTGCAAAGGCCGGCGGTATACAGGCCATCGAAGCAAATAAGACCCGTTATGATGCAGCACCTGGACTTCAGGAACTGCGTGTCGCCATCTGCGAAAAATTGGCTCATGAGAACCAACTTGCTTACAAGCCAGAAGACATCGTTGTCACAAGCGGCGCGAAGCACGCTATCACCAATGCTTTGATTGCCATCACCGATCCTGGGGATGAGATCCTGATTCCAAAACCCTTTTGGGTCAGTTATCCCGAGATGGTCAAGCTCACGGGCGGCATTCCGGTATTTGTTGAAACTGAACTTTCGAACAATTTCAAGATGACTGCCGAAGAACTCAAAGGAGTTTTGACGCCTCGTACGAAAGCCCTGATTCTTACAAACCCTTCAAATCCCACAGGGGCAATTTACACTCGGGACGAGCTCATGGCGATTGCAGAGATTTGTGTCGCCCATGATATCTGCATAATCGCTGATGAAATCTATGAGCGAATATGTTATCTTGACAGCTTCACCAGTATCGCATCATTATCTGAAGCCATCAAAAACAATACCATCATAATAAACGGTCTGGCTAAGTCTGCAGCCATGACTGGATGGCGAATAGGCTATACAGCATCCAATACGGAGCTGGCAAAGGCCATGGGCACTATTCAGGGACATTTGGTCAGTCACCCGGCAACAATATCCCAATATGCTGCTCTTAAAGCTCTGACAGACTCTGCTGAGGATATGAGAAACATGGTCACAACCTACCGGACTCGTCGGGATGAAATTGTCGGCCTGCTTTCCGATATTCCAGGACTCAGAATCGTACAGCCGGACGGCGCATTCTACATCTTCATGGATCTTTCGCCCCTGAAAGATAAGCTTACCCATTCCGGTAGTTTTTCAATTGAACTGTGCGATCGTCTGCTGGAAGATTATCAGGTAGCTTTCGTACCCGGTGTGGCATTCGGCATGGATGATTTCATCAGGATGTCCTATGCTACAGATATGGATTCCATCAAAGAAGGCCTGCAAAGACTTAAGGACTTCTACACGAAAACATTGAATCAGTAAGTGATACACTAAGGATTTCAAAGTAAAATATTCAGGGAGAGATTGCCGCGCGTTCAGCTCGCAATGACAGAATTGTTGTCATCGCGAGCTGAACGACGCGGCAATCTCTCCCTTTTCTTAACAGCTCACTAGAACCGGGCCAAAGTCTTCTACCCGATCTTCACAGCTCCGCCCATGTAGGGGCGCAGTGCTTCAGGGATCGTGACGGAGCCGTCAGCATTCTGATAGTTCTCCAGTATGGCCGCCAAAGTTCTTCCGACAGCCAAGCCTGACCCATTGAGCGTGTGGATATGCTGAACCTTCTTACTGTCTGCTTCACGGTAACGGATATTGGCCCGACGGGCTTGATAATCCTCGAAATTACTGCATGATGAAATCTCCAGGTAACGGTTGTAGCTCGGCATCCAGACCTCTATATCATAGGTTTTTGCAGAGCTGAAGCCCAAATCCCCACTACAGAGCTGAACAACCCGGTAAGGAAGCTCTAAACGTTTGAGGACTTCCTCAGCAGCCAGAAGGAGGCTTTCCAATTCATCATAGGAGTTTTCCGGCTTTGTGAATTTCACCAGTTCTACCTTATTGAACTGATGCTGTCTGATCAGCCCACGGGTATCTCTGCCTGCAGAACCCGCCTCTTTTCTGAAACACGGTGTGAAAGCGGTATGATAGATCGGGAGAATGTTTTCTTCCAAAATCTCATTCATGTATAGGTTTGTAACCGGCACTTCCGCAGTAGGTATCAGGAAGAAATCCTTTGCAGGCACATGGAACATGTCGTCTTCAAATTTAGGCAGCTGGCCGGTACCGGTCATCGACTCACGATTGACCATCAATGGAGGAAATATTTCCGTGTACCCATGTTCATCCGTATGAAGATTCAGCATGAAATTGATGATGGCCCGTTCCATCCTTGCCCCGAGCCCTTTCAACACGGTGAATCGCGTTCCGGCAATCTTTACAGCCCGTTCAAAATCCAGAATATCGTGATCTGTCCCAATATCCCAATGAGCCTTCGGTTCAAAATCGAAAGCCTTGGGAGTCCCCCACACTCTGTAAACAAGGTTGTCCGCATCCGTTTCCCCAACGGGCGTAGAAACGTGAGGTGTATTGGGGATATTCAGCAGGCGATTCTTTATATCTTCATCAATTACAGTTACTTCCTCATCCAAAACCTTTATCACATCACCCAGTTTGCGCATTTCTTCAAAGATCGGTTCAACATCCTTCCCCTCTTTCTTAAGGCGGGGGACATCTTTTGAAACAAGCTTCTGCTGGTTCTTCATCTGCTCGACTCTCTGCAGGATTTCCCGACGTTTTTCATCCAATGCCAATACACCGTCTACATCGTACTCGCCGCTTCTGATCTTCAGTCGGCTCTTCACTTCTTCCATGTCCGCTCTCAGTCTTCTGATATCCAGCATTCTTTTCCCTCCTGGTTTCAAAAAATAAACGGACTCCCCTTGCCCTCGCAGGACGGGAAGAACCGCCATATTGATCAGTCTTGATCCTTTAAGTGGTTGAATACCCTTCGCTCCGCCGTTTCAATCTCCTGGCGGATTTTTTTTTGCGGCTTCTTAAGCAATTTTGCTATTTCCTGAACGGTAAGCGGCTTTTCAATACCGACACCAAACCGCATTGTTACAAGCTTTTGAGTGTTACTGTCCAGCTTTCCGCTTCCGATCAGTTCCAACAGCTTGGATTCGACCTGCTCTTTTGTCAGATGGGATGTTTCAGCCATTTTCACTTCCTCATAAGAACACTGTTCCGACCCGGTTTCTGCGTAGTCTGCATGATGTGCCCCTGAATCAGAAAAGCTTGTCTTACATCTTTATCCACACTGTTTTCACCAACATCGCGGCAAAAAAACATCAGAATATTCTTTATTACGTCACGCATTATTCTTTTCCTCCATCATCCTGTATTGTTCCAGGATCATCCATGATCTTTCTATCAGGGTTTCCCCTGCGGAATTGTCAATTTGCAATGTCCCTGCTGATTGGGAGTGCGTCAGCCAGTTACGGTTTTCCAGCAGCTGTTTCAGGTGAAGGACTGTTCCGATATTCCCGTCAATGATCAGGGTTTTTTTACCGAGTTCTTTTTCAAAGACCTGTTTCAGGAACACATAATGAGTGCATCCCAGAACCACAGCCGCAAGGTTTGCCTTTTCCAGCCCTTTCAAGCTTGCTGAAACTGCTGCATCAGCCTTTTCACCGGAGAGGGTTCCCGCTTCAACCAGCGTAACCAGCTCTGGGCAGGGAATCGAGTAAATTCTCCGTCCGGTACGGAACTGTTCAAGCAGCCCCTGGAATTTGGATTCCCGAAGAGTCAGGGCTGTAGCAAGAACGGCAATTGACCCCGTTGCCGTTTGTTCAACTGCTGGTTTCAATGCGGGTTCCATTCCCACTACCGGGATGTCGTACCGCTTTCTGAGCTCGTTTATCGCAGCACTTGTAGCTGTATTGCACGCCACCACGATGGCTTTGGCACCTTGCTCCACCAGCGTATCACAAATTCGGGTACTGAGCTTTCGTACCTGTTGGCGTGTTTTTTCTCCATAGGGCGCATTCGCAGAATCCCCAAAATATATAAGATTTTCACCGGGCAACAGGTGTCGGATGGTGGCCACTACAGAAAGCCCCCCCAACCCACTGTCGAAAATACCGATGGGACTGGTTGATTCAAGACTCATAGCATACCTCTACCATACTTATGCTTTCTCCCTATCCATTATAGTATATAATGATAGAAGAATCGAGTGTTCATCAGATAATACGTCGGAATAATCCTTAAAGTTATCAACACCCTGTGATTAACACTGTGTATAACTTTTAAAAAAGCATCCGTTTGGTCAACACCTGTGACCAAACGGATGCTGTAAAATTTTATGAAACGGAGCACGTAAAATGAGTCAAAACGCAGTCGAATGTCTTAAATGCAAGTATTTCTACATAACCTGGCAGCCGCGGCATCCCCGAGGCTGCCGGCTATACGGCTTTAAGACTCAGTTGATCCCCTCTCTTCTGGTCTTCCAGTCCACAGGTCAATCCTGCCAGGGGTTCATCAAAAAAGATAGGCTGTTAAGTGATGTTTAAGATTATCCTGTGAATAATAATGGTACTAACTAAATACAGACTAATGGAGAGGATGTGAATTATGGAACAGAATCGCGGTATGACTTGGATCATAGCAGCATTGATCCTTGGACTTTCTTTGATTGCCTCCACTGTAGTGATTACAGAGGGTCTTAAAGCAATCAAGATTGAACGCAACACCCTTGATGTGAAAGGATCAGCAAAAGAGCAGATCAAATCCGATTATGCTGTATGGTCCGGTACTTTCAGCGCTACCAGCCCTGATTTGAAGACTGCCTACAAGGAGCTGGAATCCAGTGCTGCTCAGGTGAAGAATTTCTTAGTCGAAAAAGGCTTTGCTGAAAAGGACCTGATCTTTTCCAGCGTCACAACGATACCTTTGAATGTGATTCTGCCCAATGGGATGTATTCCAATGTGATAGAGAGTTACCGTCTGAATCAGACAGTGGAAATCCGATCCACCGATGTGGATAAGATTTCTGAAATCTCAAGGATATCCACAGCGTTGATTAATTTAGGTGTCACGTTTGAATCATATCCCCCCCAATATTTTTACACCAAGCTTGCTGATAAAAAAATCAATATGATCGAACTTGCCACGAAAGATGCCAAAGCCAGGGCTGAAGGGATGCTGAAGGCAACCGGGAAAAGTACAGGTGATCTCCTGTCAGCTTCGGTAGGTGTCTTTCAGATCACTCCCCTATACTCAAACGAGGTTTCCGATTATGGCATCAACGACACCTCCTCAATCGATAAGGAGATCACAGCTGTCGTTAATTGCTCCTTTGAAGTTCGCTAAAAAAATGGCGGCGTCCTTATCAGGACTGCCGCCATTTATATGTTCAGTATCACTTCAAAATCAGTCCCATACTTATATCCATGCTTTTAACCGAGTGTGTCAGTGCTCCGACAGAAATCACATCAACGCCCGTCAGTGCGATATCGCGCACCGTTTCCAAAGTGACGCCTCCTGATGCTTCCAGAATTGCTTTCCCTTTAGCCATGGAAACAGCCTCTGCCATCATATCCAAAGACATATTGTCCAGCATGATGATATCAGCTTTTGCAGCCAAGGCCTCATGAAGCTGTTCCAGGTTGGTGACCTCGACTTCAATGGTCATGGTATGCGGTATTCTGGCTCTGACTCTCTCTACCGCTGTCCCAATGGACCCAGCTGCAGCTATGTGATTATCCTTGATCATCACAGCATCAGACAAGGAGAATCGGTGATTACTGGCACCCCCTGTCCGTACCGCGTATTTCTCGAGATTCCTGAGCATTGGCGTTGTTTTTCGAGTATCGACAATCCTTACCGGCAAATCCTTAACGGCGTCCTTATATGCCTTTGAAGCTGTCGCTATACCGCTAAGCCGTTGCAGAAGGTTCAGGGCTGTTCTTTCTGCTTTCAGAAGTGCTGCCGCACTCCCCTGAATACGAAGCAGCACCATCCCGCTATCCACCCAATCGCCATCATTCTTCAGCTGCTCAAAAATCAGCGATGAATCAATTTTTTTAAAAACACGGATTGCCACCGGCAGACCTGCAACGATACCCGCAGTCTTAGCGGTCAGTTTGGCTTCTGCCTCGACTGATTCACAAACCAGTGCATCCGTCGTCATATCTGAAAAAGGCATATCTTCCCTTAGACTGGCCTCAATCAGAGGATCCAGCATCCAATCAAACATGGGCTTCCTCCTGCTTGGCATCAATGACATGGCTGCCCAGAGAATCATGACGTTCAAGAGCAGCTTCGACAATAAGTCTTCCAACTGTCAGCATGTTTCTCACCTGTACAGACGTGAATGAATCAATTCGGTGGCCCTCAAGTCTTTTCCCAAGAGAAATCAACTCTGCAAGCGCTTCCCGCAGCTCTCTGGATTCTCTGAAAATGAAGACCTTCTGAGTCATGATGAGCTGAATTTCGTGGATGATGTCTTCGAGCGCATCTGCTTCCGGAAGCGGCTGTGATTCCACCACTATTGGTTGTGTCAGCGGTTTTTTTAAAGGCAGTGTATTGATTGCTCTGGCAATACGATTTGCAAAAACAATCGCTTCCAGCAACGAATTGCTCGCCAGTCGATTTGCGCCATGAAGACCCGTCCGTGCAACCTCTCCGCAAGCATAAAGGCCTTTGAGGGATGTTTCTCCGTTAAATCCGCTTTCAACACCGCCCATCAGATAATGTTCCACGGGACAGATGGGAATATAGTCCTTGCTTATATCAATTCCCTCAAGCAAACATCTTTCATAGATATTCGGGAACCGTTCCTGGAAGTAAGCTTGATCCAGATGTGTCACATCCAGATACACATAAGCCTTGCCTGAATGTGCCATTTCATTGATAATGGCCCGTGCGACAACATCCCTTGGCGCCAAGTCCTTCAGAGGATGCAGCTGCTCCATGAATGCTTCGCCATTATCATTTCGGAGGATTCCCCCTTCGCCGCGAACAGCTTCCGAAATCAGAAAATTACGGTCATAATTGGGAGAATAAAGTGCAGTGGGATGAAACTGAACGAATTCCATATCCGAAATCTTCACACCGGCCCGATAAGCCATGGCGATGCCATCTCCGGATGCGATGACTGAATTGGTTGTATGCTGGTAGAGCTGTCCGATTCCCCCGGTCGCCAGAACAACTGCTCCGGCCAGAAAAGTCTTCACCTGATCTTCATGCCATGCAACGATTCCCTGACACCCATTATCTGTAATCAGGTCGATAGCCTGTGAGTACTCGATAATGGTGATGTGTTCACATTTACGGACTTCTTCAGTCAGTGCACGGATTATTTCACGGCCGGTAGCGTCCTTCGCATGCAGGATACGGCTTCTGGAGTGCCCCCCTTCACGGGTATTGATCAGCTTTCCAGCCTTGTCCCGGTCGAATTGAACACCAAGTTCAATCAACCTCATGATATTTTCCCGGCCTTCCTCGACTACTATTTTCACTGCTTCAGGGGCATTGTGATAACACCCGGCAGTAAGAGTATCCAGGATATGAAGCTGGAAATCCTCCTCTTCCATAGCGGCTGCAATTCCACCTTGAGCAAGGTTGCTGTTATTCTCTGAAAGGATATCCTTTGTCAGAAGCAGGATCCTCTTTTCCTTTGATATGTTCAGTGCCGTGTAAAGTCCTGCAATGCCTGAACCCACAATTATAACATCAAATCCGGGTTCATCCTGACCACCGGCCTCAAACCCACAAAGATACCTGCTCATTAAAACATCTCCTCAACTTAAAGCCAGCATACGCTCCAAAGAACGAAAAGCGTCCAATCTTAAGGCTTCATCCAGTATAATCTCATGCTGCTCGTCCCTGAGTGCCAGATAAACGTCCATTAAGCCCGTTTTCTTCATATTGTAACAAATGAGGGCAGGAGAAAGTAAATGAAATACCTTCTCAGGGTTCTCTTTTCTCAGGGTGTGCAATATACCCATTTCCGTACCTATGATAAACTCCTTATCCGGAGACTCACGCACTGCATTTATGATTTGTGAGGTGCTCCCCACAAAATCTGCCAACTCAGTGACTACCGGATTGCATTCAGGATGAACCAGGATCCGTACTCCAGGGAGCTTGGCCCTAAGTGCGGTCAGTTCTGCCAGCTCAACTCTCTCATGAGTGATACAGAAACCTTCCCAGGGAATGATTTCAACCTCCGGAACCAATTTCTGTACATGATGCGCCAGATTCCTATCCGGTACGAAGAGGATCTTCTCTGCGCCCAACCCCCGGACAATTTTCACTGCATTGGATGATGTGCATGCTACATCACATTGTGCCTTAACTGCTGCGGAAGTGTTCACATAGCATACCACTGGAATCCCAGGGTGCTTAGCTCTGAATGCCTCCAATTCCGGTCCCGTGATCATGTCCGCCATTGGACAGCCTGCATCCATTACCGGGAGTAAGACCTTCTTATGGGGTGATAGGATTTTTGCGCTCTCTGCCATGAAGTGCACGCCACAGAAGATAATCATATCAGCATTCGTAGCTGCAGCTTCCTGACTAAGTTTCAGCGAATCACCGACAATATCGGCGATATCCTGTATTTCAGGAATCTGATAATTATGAGCCAGAATGACTGCGTTCTTCGTTTTTTTCAATCGTTTAATCTCTTCGATAATATCCTGGACTTCCATAAAAACTCCTTTCACGATACATTGTGCGATGTAAACTATATCAAAAGAACTGTTTGCTTGTTTGCATAATCATTTTCAATCATACCACAAAAACCCCGAAACGAGTAACTTTGTTTCGGGGTAATAGGGCCTGTATCTATTCGAATCACTTGTTGGTACGGTAAAAATTCTCAGCGTTTCTTCTGGAATTATTGACATGAGCAAGCACTGCAGCTACTGCCGCATCGGGATCGTGTGTCAGGAACGCTTCCAGAACTGCTTTATGCTCGCCGAGCGCTTCCTCAAGACGACCTTCAGATTTAAGGGACTTACTTCGGGTAGATTTAATGAACATCTGGAAATCCTTAAGAACATGCTCCATATATCGGCTCCGTGTAGCCTTATAAATGATTTCATGGAATTTTGTATTTAATTCGAAGGTCTTGTCTGCATCACCTCTGGATGTATAAAATTCCATCAGTTCATATACTTCCTTCAGTGCAGCGATTTCCTCATCACTGATCCGCCGGACGGACCAATTAGCAGCAATTCCTTCTATAGCGATACGAATGGTATAGATATCCGCGATATCCTGCTCCGTGATTCCTTTGACGATGACGCCGCGATTGGGTATGCTTTCAACAAGTCCGTCCAATTCAAGCTGCTTAAGCGCTTCTCTCACTGGCGTTCTGCTTACACCAAGCTCTTCTGCAAGTTTTGCTTCAACAATCTTTTCTCCATCAACATAGGTATCATTTAAGATATCTTCCCTTACTTTTTCAAATATAATCGTCGTTAATGATTTATTTTCTTTCTTTTGGTCAAACAGATCCATTAGTTCCTCCAATAGAAAACCCTGTGAATTATATCTTCCAGATACCATTCTACATGATGTGTCTGTTTACTGTCAACGGACATGACAATACATCACTTCCTTATAAAATCAGTACTCAATTGACGATTTTGCAAGTACCGCTTCATTTGTCAGTCAATTCATCCTGAATGCAGCAGTATTTTTCTGTTTCTTAAAAGTTTTAAGAGTATTCCTGCAAATCAAGTGAAGAATCCTGCATATAGAATTGTTCTGATGGATACAATAATATTTGAACACCGTTGGAATTATTCAAAATGTTTTAAGGACATAAAGCAAAAGAACACCCAAATGGATGTTCTTCTGTTTGACCCGGCAACGACCT
>CAZEHS010000076.1:0-15933 GCA_964511875.1 uncultured Peptostreptococcaceae bacterium | reverse complement strand
CAGCTCTACTAAGGTTCAGATGGAGTAGAAACTCCACCTGAACCAAGGATCGCTTTATCGGAGGTTTATAAATGAACAAAATGATTACGATTAGGAATGAAGAAGAAACAGATTATAAGAGAGTAGAAGAAATCACAAGGAAGGCTTTTTGGAATCTATATATTCCGGGGTGCAATGAACACTATTTAGTTCATGTTATGCGATTCCACAAAGACTTTCTGCCGGAGTTAGATATGGTGATTGAAGTTGATAATCAGATCATAGGGAATATCATGTACACAAAAGCAAAACTGGTTGATGAGTCTGGAGTAGAAAAAGAAATCCTTACCTTCGGTCCGGTTTGCATTATGCCGGAATACCAAAGAATGGGTTACGGAAAAATGCTTATGGAGCATTCTTTCGAAAAAGCGGTTGCACTTGGCTATGATGTAATTGTTATATTTGGAAACCCAGGCAATTATGTAAGCCGTGGCTTTAAGAGCTGTAAAAAATACAATATCTGTCTTGAGAATGGAACATACCCATCAGCAATGATGGTAAAAGAACTGAAGCCGGAAGCTTTGGACGGAAGGAAATGGGTATACTATGACAGCCCTGTGATGCAGATAGACGAACAAGAAGCCGGGCGATTTGATGAGAGTCTGGAAAAAATGGAAAAGAAATACCAGCCAAGTCAGGAAGAATTTTATATTCACAGCCATTCTATTATACAGTGAGTTTCCTTTGGCGGTATCAACTTGACTCTGTCGACCACCTGAATGATTGGTGTTAGTACCATAACAATAGGAAGGCGGGTCTCTACGCGCGTTCTGAAAATTGATTTGGAGGCTATATCATGGATAAAGCAAAATACAACACATTTATTATACTGCCCAATACAAAGATATTCATCCAACAGGGGGATCCTGTTTTCTTGGGATCGCCATATGAAAAGATAAAAACTTTTTTAGAAAAAAAGTTTTCCTATGAACCGATACTATATATCCAAAAGAAAAGTCAATTGGTTCATGAAGATAGAGAGGGGAATGCGATATATTTTATTTTATCAGATAAGGAAGTGCCATCACGGGAAGGTTATCAAATTCATATTACGCCAAAAGCCATTGAAATTATTGCATCAACGCATATTGGGCAATACTATGGTGTGGCTACTTTGATTGATCTTATTGTCAGTAAAGGCCTTCGATTAAATGAAAGGGTCATCGTGGATGAACCATATTTCAAACACAGAGGTGTCATGCTTGATATTACCCGAGGACGCATTCCAAAAATATCCTATCTCAAGGAAATCATTGATTATTTGTCTCACAATAAAGTGAATCAGTTACAGCTGTATATGGAACATACCTTTCAGTTTTCATTTATGAGTGAAGTGAGTATGGGAAAGGATGGTCTTTCCCCTATGGAATTCATGGATCTTGATGCCTATTGTCATCAACGGCACATTGAGCTGATTCCATGCATTGCAACCTTTGGGCATCTGTATGAAGTGCTAAAGAGCAATAGCTTTAAGCATTTATGCGAATATGAAGATTTTAATGATGAAAATTATTCTTGGATGGACCGCCAGACGCACCATACCATCAATTGTATGAATCCTGAGAGCTTAGAGCTTGTGAGGCGAATGGTTAAAGAAATATGCACTTGTTTTCAAAGCAAATATTTGAATATATGTGGTGATGAAACCTATGATATGGGAAAAGGTCGTAATATAGATAGGTTTGCTATGATTGGTGGTGCGAGGTTGTATGTTGATTTTTTGAACCAAATATTGGATACAGTAATTGAAAATGATAAGATCCCAATGTATTGGGACGATACTATCTTAATGTACCCTGAATTCATAGGCGAAATCCGTTCAGATGCCATACCGCTGCATTGGTGCTATGAAAAGGAAGTAAAGGAATCTGATTTTAAAGTGTTGGAGAAAACCCGCATGCCTTATTATACATGTCCCTCAACAATAGGCTGGAATCATTTTATTAATGACTATGAACGCGCTTATAGCAATATAGGTAAAATGATTGACTGTGGCGTGAAATATGGTGCGACAGGTGTTTTGGTCACGGATTGGGGTGATTTTGGACAGATTAATCATCTGTCAACTTCTCTTCCGTTGTTAAAATTCGGTGCAAAAAAAGCGTGGGACCCAAACGTTAAGCCAGAGGTTACTTTGTTTCACGAGCCCTACGTCACTATGCTTGAAGGCATTTCTAACGAACGGGTTGTTACTTGGGAAAATATAATGCAGTGGTTTTATGGAAGATATCATAAAAATTTCATTTATGGAGACATAACGAATTATTTTCAAGGTTTGGAAAAAGTACTTTTAATAGAAAGCTTTGATAGACTAGTAGTGTTTGAAGAGTGTGTCTCGGAGATAGCACCTTTTTATAATGGTTTCATGAGCGATGACCTGGTTGAAGTTTTTTGTGATATACAGGGGATGAAGTGGATGCTTCAATTTGTATTGGTTATTAAAGAAGAACGGACAGATGATAAGCTCGCCATTACCATGGAGAATTGGTTTATGGACTATGAAAAGTTATGGAGAAAACGTTATAGAGAAAGTGAACTTTATCAAATACGGGGAGTAATTATAAAGCTATGCAGTTTCTTGAGGACCAATATATAAGGTTTAGGTATTGGGTATTAGGTAGGAACTGAAGTGTTCAGTCTTTAAAAACTGCTGGGGACATGGAGAAGGGATATTTGAATGGTTTGAATGTATAGATGAAGCACCCTCCCGCCAATGAGAACGGGAGGGTGCTTTTTTGGGGGGTGTGGTTTGAGCGAAGGCGGCCCATATCAATTATTGATTGCGAGACTAAGTGTTTTGCATCACTTCAGCCTGTTGCCGTTCTAAAAAGGTGAACCATTCGCCAAAATGGCGGGGTGTGACTGTAGAATAGAACGATGTAAGTGAAATGGAAGCATTAAGAGACTGCTACCCTCATTGTTGGGATAACAGTCTCTTTTTCCAACGGACTATCAGTTTAGTGCTTTTATCATTGTGTTTCAGAAGGCAGTGTTGCCGGCGGCGAATTTTCCTCTGTCTGATTAACAGCCTGAGTAAGTTGCTCCAGGACCAGTTTCAGCTGTTCAATACTCATTACTGAAGATTCAATCAGGCCTTTTGCTTGATCAATCAGGGCTTGAGTTTTATTAGGTAAAACGGCGGCGCTTTTATCTGTGGAAGTCTGAGGTGATGGAACCAACGGTGCGGCATCCTCTGTTCCGAAGATCCGATCAAGGGCTTTCTGCAGAGTCTCCTCCATCACCACTTGGTCACCGTACGACACTACCACCCGTTTCATTTCGGGAAGGCTCCGTTCTCCTGAGGATTGCAGATAGATGGGTTCTACATAAACCAGAGAGTCCTTGATCGGAATCGTCATGAGATTTCCCCTGAGTACAGAGGATCCCTTCTGATCCCAGAAAGAAAGCTGTTGGGAGATCGCCGTATCCTGATCGATTCGGGATTCCAGCATTTGCGGGCCCTGAACCAGCTTGTCCTTGGGGAAGCTGTACATGAACAGCTTCCCGTAATTTTCCCCGTCGTTCCGGGCCATCAGCAGCGCATTCATATTGGATTTGTCTTTCGGGGTGAAGGGGATGTTCAGGATGAATTCCATCTCAGTTTCTCCAGGGAGCCTGAACATGACGTAGTTGGCCTCGACTGTGGCCTCCTCCTGCATGTACTTTTCCTTTGAAACGGCCCAGATGTCCTCGCCGTTGTAGAAAACGTCCGGGTTGGTCACGTGATACTTCTTGTAAATATCGGCCTGAATGTCCAGCAGTCCCTTGGGATAACGGACATGCTTTGCAAGACCGGTGGGCATATCCTCAGAGGCCTTGAAGAGGCCGGGAAAAATTTTCTGATAGGTCAGGATGACCGGATCGGCCTTGTCGTAAATATAATAGTCGGTCTCTCCGGAGTAGGCGTCGACAACGACCTTGACCGAGTTGCGGATGTAATTCATACCGGTTGCATGGGGCTGTGAATATGGATAGCGGTTGCTGGCGGTATAGGCGTCGATGATCCAGTAAAGTTTGCCGTCTTCCTGATTGATTACAATGTATGGATCCTGTTCGTAAGTCAGCCAGGGCATGATGGCCTGAGCCCGCTGCAGGACATTGCGGTTGATCACAATCCGGCTATCCGCGTTCAACGCGTTGGAAATCAGAGGATTAATGGTTTTTTCACGGATTGAGAACAGAACCCGGTTCATCAGGTTAAGGTTGATGCCGGCAGGTCCTTCATAGTTCACATAGACGTTGTCGGAGCCTTTGGGATAATCGAATTCCTTTTCCTGGGCATTGACGATGATAGAGTTGTTGGTAAACTCACCGAAGTAGATTTCAGGACGGGTTACTGTTAAATCCTCGCTGAGGGATACCGGCGGGATGTTCTTTACCATCAGTACCGGCTGTCCCTCGTTTGTGACCTCATTGACGGGGGCAACGACTACACCGTAGCCATGGGTGAACTGCAAATGGCTGTTGACCCAGGTTTTCTGTTCCAGCTTGTCCTGATTCATTTCACGGGCGGCAATGAACACCTGACGATATTCACCGCCAATCATGTATCGGTCCACATCCACGTCATTGAATTCGTAGTACAGACGGATTCCCTGGAGCTGGTTGACAGACATTTTTAGGGGCTTGTAGTCGTTGATCCGGACGTTCTTAATGATATCCGCATTGTCCTTCAGGTCTGAGCTCTGGAGTGTTTCATTGGCGGGAAACTCCAGGGTCTGAATCTGGTTCAGGTTGAATGCATCCTGGGTATGCTGGATGTTCTGGGCGATGTAGGGCCGTTCCTTGGCTCTCTCATCCGGATCGACTATGAACTTTTGCACCGCAGCCACCGTCAGAGAAATGCCGAAGGAAGCAATAAGAAGAACGGCAGGGCCGATAATCATGAATCGCCACCTGCGCTTCAACGCGCCGAAAAGGAAGAGAACAGCGCCGATCAGCGCCGCGCCGGCCAGAATCCAATAACCTGGCAAGGCGATGGTCACATCGGTATAACTGGCTCCATAGGCAGCGCCCCTCGGAGAATAGACCAGGCTGTACGCGCTGATGATATTCGTGAAGGCAATCAGCACCAGAGCCAGAGAACCCAGTATGCCGATCTTGATAATGGCTCCGGAAAAAATGTTCCGGTTCAGAATGGAGCGGATATCATGGCGGAAACGGAATTCATTCAAGTCAGGAATCTCGCCCCCCACAGTTCTGGGGGGGACATTGAGCAGAGCCAGAATGAAGATGACTGTCAGTGCCACCAGCATGAAGAGTAAGAGCAGACCCATCCCCAACAGGATTCGCAGCAGCGGCAGGACGAAGAAGTAGAAGGAGATGTCCATCCCGAAGAGGGGGTCAACTTTTCCAAAAGCAGTCCGGTTAAGGAAGCTGAGCCAATCGAACCAAATGGCACTGACGAAAAGGACGCTGAAAACTGCCCCTAAAACCATGGCTCCCGCATTCTGAACCATCACAATCTGTTTTTGTAAGGTCTTGTCCGGGGCGGTCCCGGTTACTTCTTTAAAACGCTTGATCAGTGCCTTGATGTAAAAGAAGAATATCAGGGAACTGATGACGAATACCGGGACCCCAAGCTTGAGGTAGGCGGTGAGCTTCGTCAGGAATGCTGTGGTGTAACCCATTTCAGTGAACCAGAGATAGTCCGTTGCGAAGCGAACCAGATTGTCCATCATGCTGGAAGCGATGAATAGCGCCAAAATCAGCAAGGACAGTTTGTTTTTCTTAAGCATGCATACCCTCCAAATCAAATTTTATTGTCGAAAGCAAAACATTGCTGCGAATCCTTTGTGGATTTTAAGAATAACATTACTTACGAAGCATCCCTTTTATCCGTTTGATAATCTGAACAACGATAAGAGGTACTATTGATAATACTAGAATACTCAAGTATTGTTGGCTATTAAGGATACTTATTTCAAAGATTGTATGCAAAGGTTCTAAGAACAGAACAGCTGATAGTAATAATGCCCCTAATATCAATGCTAAGTGACTATATGGATTGATCCACAATGTTTTAAAAGACAGAGGTGCATCATTTCGACAGTTCAAGCCATGAACAAGGCGGGATAAGCTTAATGTTGCAAAGGCCATTGTCATACCCGCGCCCTGGCCGCCATTCTGATAGCCTAGATAATAAGCTGTCATGGTTACAACGGCAATAATTGTCCCTTCAAAAAGCACCTGTAATCCAAAAGCCTTATCAAGGATTGGCTTTTTTGCGTCTCTGGGTTTATCTTTCATTAACCCGCCGTGAGCCGGTTCAAGGCCAATAGCAATGGCTGGCAAACTATCTGTTAAAAGATTGATGAAAAGTAAGTGAACTGGTGAAAAAGGTGCCGCCAACCCCACAATTGAAGAATAAACTACTGCCAAAATCCCTGCCGTATTACCTGACAGCAAAAATCGTATAGCATTTTTAATGTTCCCAAAAATACTCCTACCATTATTAATGGCCTTGATAATCGTAGAAAAATTATCATCTGTTAAAACCATACTTGCTGCATCTTTTGCCACTTCTGTCCCCGAAATCCCCATGGCAATCCCGATATCCGCCCGCTTGAGAGCAGGCGCATCATTGACACCATCTCCTGTCATGGCAACGATATGACCAAGAGATTGCCATGCACTGACAATACGTATCTTATGTTCCGGTGATACCCGTGCATAGACTGATATTTTAGGTACTAAAGCAATCAGTTCTTCCTCAGTAAGATGTTCAATATCTGCACCTTCTATTGCTTGATCCCCTTCTTTTAGAATGCCGATTTGTCTCGCTATGGCAGATGCAGTCACTTTATGATCCCCGGTAATCATAATTGGTTTAATTCCTGCTGTTAAACAGCTTTCTACCGCACCTTTAGATTCAGCTCTTGGTGGGTCCATCATAGCAACTAATCCAAAGAGGATCATCTCATCTTCATGGGCAAAAGTTAAGGTTTCTTCCTCTACTTCTTTCCATGCAAAAGCTAATACACGCAAACCTTGATTTGCGAGTTCAAAGTTCATCTGATAATATATATCTTTATCTGCCTGTGTAATAGGACGAACCCCTTCTGCTGTCTCGATGTGCGTCGAACGATTTAAGAGGACATCCATAGCGCCTTTTGTGAAAACAACAGCTCTGCCGTCAATGTGCTGCAATGTCGTCATAAGCTTTCTGTCACTATCGAAGGGCAGCTCTGATATACGCGGTGTAATTTCACGAACAATCATTTCATCCAAATGTAGATGTTCGCCAAGATCAACTAAGGCAATCTCAGTTGGGTCACCAATGTCTTTTTCATGGGTTGTTACAGCGTCACTACATAAAAGTCCTGCAATCACCAGTTTATAATGAAGATTATTCTTTTTGTCTATAGCATCGACATCAATCAACTGATGGTTGGTGAAGATTTTTTGTACCGTCATTTTATTCTGCGTTAATGTGCCTGTCTTATCTGAACAAATAATAGATATACTACCTAAGCTTTCAACTGAGTGAAGCTTTCGAATGATTGCATTTTCTTCCGCTAGCTTTCTTGTTCCTAATGCCAGTACAATCGTTACAATTGAACTCAGAGCTTCAGGAATTGCCGCCACTGCAAGAGATATGGCGAACATGAGAGAATCCATAATAGGAGTGCCGCGATACAAACTCAGTCCAAATACCATGCTTGAAATAATAATTATCAGTAAAGCAAGTTTTTTACCGAAATTATCTAAGTTTTCCTGAAGCGGCGTCGCTTTTTCTTTGGCACTTTTCAGCAGCGATGCGATGCGTCCGATTTCTGTAGATGCACCGACACCTGTCACCACAGCCTTACCACGACCGTAGGTCACATGACTACTCGAAAAAATCATATTCACTTGATCACCTATCGCTACATCCTCTTTATCGATAGGTTCTATCGTTTTTTCTACACTCACTGACTCTCCAGTTAAAGCACTTTCACTTACTTGTATACTATTACTTTCTATAAGGCGTGCGTCTGCAGCAATAAAATCGCCGGCTTCAACAATTAAGATGTCGCCCACGACAACTTCTGCGGAAGGAATCTCGACCAAACGTCCTTCACGCAGCACTTTCGAACTCGGTGCTGATAAAGCCTTTAAGCTTTTTAAAGATTGCTCTGCTTTTACATGTTGAAACGTTCCCAGTAACGCATTAAGAATAACTACAGCTATGATAACGAATGTACTCTCTAGTTTTCCCATCATGGCTGAGACCGCAGCTGCCACCAACAGTATGATTACAAGGAAATCTTTAAACTGTGATAAAAAAATAATAGCCGGCGATACACTTTTGCTTTCTTCAAGTTGATTACTACCATAGGTCTCCCGTTGTTTAAAAACTTCTTCATCAGGCAAACCTGACATTTGACTATTACACTGTCGTACTACATCTTCATAAGGCATTTGGTAAAATGCTTTCATTTCAAGTCCCTCCTGAATTTGATTTTATCAAACAATTTGCTTAATCCTCAATTCTCTCACGACACACCGCGGAATGTAAGTTTAAGTGTCTGGAGGCAAAAAATATAAGACCCTGCACCTTGAATTGGTGCAGAGTCTCACAATTTCACTACAAATCGGGCAGCACGGCTGCCGTATTGGCGACTTGTATTCTGAACAAAGCTGTTCAGACTGTTACTCCCTCTACATAGAACCATTATATACGGGAACAGATTGATTACGCAAGTGTTATGTGGGCGCAGACGTCTGGATACAACAGATACTGGACCATTCTCAGCAGGGATTGGTTGGTGCGAGGTATGAACTTTCAGTCTGACTTCAATGATGGCATCGTCTGACCCATGAATTTTAATAGGACTTACAGATAATCCAGAGGAAAGCCCCGAAAGACTGCTCAGCGATGCTGTCAGCAAGGTGAACAAAGCGCTGTTTCATAAATCGTGGGAACAACAAATATCTGCGAATAGATTTTATTTGGAAGATAAAGCCATATGGGAGTTGCTCCCGCTTTTAAATATAGATATTGAAAGGTAAAAACATTTTAGTAAAAGAGGCAAGTGTGACTTCATAGGTCTGACTCGATATGAATGTCCGTTTATCCGCTGCCTAACGGTTCTAAGACTCCCGCTTCTATAAGCGGCGAGTGGAGAACTGTAAAGGCCCTGGATCCGTTCAACTAAGCTTCGGATGGAGTATAACTCCAACCGAAGCAAAGGTTCACTTCATTAGTACGCATAGTTTGATAGAATGGGTATATAGATATGAATTGGCTGGAGATCATAAACACGCAGATTTCTGGCAAAACATTCTGAAAAGTGGACATGTTATGATGGCAATGTACTGTTGAGGTGTGAAATGAAAAGCAAAAGCATGGCCGATGCAGCTATTGTATTCTGTTGCGGTGGGTTCGTACTTTCTTCTATGGGAAGCATTTGGCTTCCTGATAATCTTATGGGCAAATGTCTCCAATTGATTTTTGCAGCGGCGCTGATTGGTGGTGTTGCAGACTGGTATGGGGTGACTTCGATCTTTGGCAAACCGCTTCATTCCAACCTGCAAACGGAAATCGTCATTCGGGAAAAGAAAGCATTGATTGACGGCATTGAGAAATTTGTCTGCAATGAGGTTCTATCCAAGGACAACATCATCACGAGTCTCCAATCCTTTGATTTGATCGGATGCATTCTTGGGATGCTAAAGAATAAGAGCCCGAATGGAGAGATGCCGCTCACATGGGTCGTTGATTTTGTTTCCACAATCGCATGGAGGGTGCTCGACAGCCTCGACCACACTGAGGCAGGGGCTTATGGAGCCAATCTCCTCAAGGGAATCATGAACGACAACCGGCCGTCCAAAGAGCTCCTGCGCATAATGAAATTGACTTTGAGCGATCAAGTAATCCTGGGT
Source organism: uncultured Peptostreptococcaceae bacterium (assembly GCA_964511875.1). Lineage (GTDB taxonomy): Bacteria > Bacillota > Clostridia > Peptostreptococcales > Acidaminobacteraceae > CAZEHS01. Next base: position 6,027 of record CAZEHS010000076.1, on the reverse strand, counting down.
TTTATCAATGCGGCTGCGCCTGAGCTGAAACGTTTATCCAGCAATGTACAGCTGGATGAGATGGTTCGTGAATCGGTCAAAGAGACCGTTCGAATCTATTCTGAGAGTGGTAAATCGAGAGGGAAGTTTGCAAAGACGATGGATTTCGAAGCGCTGCTTTATGACGCTGCCAAAAAGAAGCTCTCCATGCTATTGGACGAAGTGGCCGGCCAGCCGGATCATGAATGGAAACTTGCGGTCAGGGATAGGGTTCTTGAGTTCATCAGCGCGTTTGAAGCCAGTTCCGAACAGCAGCAAAAGGTGGATGATGAGATTTTCAGGTGGCTCAACCATGGCGCTGCCGCCAAGATGATCACTTCTGAGCTGGAACGGCTTAAGACGATTGGCTTTATAGAAGAAGCCGGCGTGAAACGCATCACCGCGTCGGCCGTCGAGCACCTCTTCATTCCGTATCTTGAAAATAATCCGGGAATACAGAGTTGGTGCATTATTTGGCTGTCGAACCTAATAGAAAAGCATCACCCGTCCATTGGGAGCTTCCTGAATAGCAACTTGAATAACATGAGCAATGAGGAGTTGATTGCATTCATAAAAGACAGCACGGAAAATGACCTCCAGAAGATTCGCCTCAATGGCATGGCATGGGGAGTCGTCGTATGTTTCGTGCTGCTGTTCGTCCGTATCCGACTGGGAATACTGTAGGAGGTATTATGGGGAGAAACAGGATGCAGTCGAGAGAACCAAAGTATATGAGAAATAGATTCTGGGCGCGATTTGTTCTGCTTGCATCGATTCTGACGATTGCTGGCGTATATGCTGCAGAATACCACTTCGGAAAAACGTTACTGCTTTCATGGTTGAGCTTCACTGCCGAAGCGGTCCTGATCGCGTCCGTAGCCGATGGCATCGCGATCTATTCACTGACTAACAAAATACCTTTTCCTGTGCTTCGGAGCTTTACCGGGTTGGTTGAGAACAAGCGGGATGCACTCCTTAACGGCATCGTCGAGGCATTCAGACAGAAGTTCTATCCCGTTGAAAAGCTGAGGGGAATGGTGGCGGAGACGAATGTCGTCGAAGCTATCCGAAGGCTTTTAAGTGAAGACATGGTCACGAAGAACGGCGCTACCATGGGCAGATTCCTATCGAAAATCCTTTTGGGGCACAGACAAACTCTGGCGGATGTGCTCATCCAACAGGCCGATCGGTATATCAATCACCTGGATGCGCAAGGAATCACACGCTTTGCCCAACGGCGGGCCCGGGAAAAGGGGTGGCTCCGCCATGAGGTGGCCAGCGTGTACGATTCCCTTTATGGCTGGGTGGCTTCCGACGGATTCAGGGAATGGGCCATAGATATCTTCCGAAATGAAGCCGTCAGAGGCGAGGAAGTGGCGGATCAGGCGGGTTTACTCAGGAAGGGCGCCGCATTGTTCAGGAACACGATCCACAAAGGGAAGATAAGGATTGTGGAGTGGACGGGGCAACTGAACTATCCGGAACTTGCGTCGGCCTTGCAGAAAGCGATAATCAAGAATCTGGACATGCTCATCAAAAGGGGAGATGAGCACAACAAATGGACCGTACTGGAGGAGCTTCTCGCTGAGATGCTTCTGGACTTAGCCTCTACGGAAAGGTTCACAGATGAAATTTGTGCATGGAAAGCGGATATGATTGGCGGTAAGAACGTCAAACCCCTTTTAATCAGCGGAATCGAATCAGCTGCAAAATGGTTGGAGGATGGAAAAATCACCTCCAGCGGCGCCAAAGTCATTGATGATATCGACGTCAGCCAATGGCTGAGTAAAACGATTTTAATTGGACTTGAAAGGGTAGAACAAAAAAATGTGAATCTGCAGGAAAATTTCACCAAACTGGCCAACCAGTTCATTGACAATGAATATGAAGAAGTGCTGAATATTGTACGCGAAATTCTGGAAGGATTGACCCCGGATACACTGGTCAAGAACGTCAACGACATTGCCGGAGGGAGCCTGCAGCAACTCAGACTCACAGGGGCGCTAGTCGGCGGCGTATTTGGCGCATGCTTGTTCCTTGCAATTCGCTTCCCGTTAATAGGCGTTCCGGTTGTTTTCATGATTGCCATGGCATTGCGCTTCACGGATGTAGGTAAACGGGCACTGATCTCTTACAGTACAACGATTGAGGCACATTCGGTGAAAGAATGATGTTTTAAACAAATGCTCTATATAACAGTAACCTTTGATAAATCGGCCTCCATGCCTTTGAGGGCGGCGTAGGTCAGCTTATCCATCATTGCACCATCAAAGCAGATGGCTTTAATGGCGCGAAAATATTTGCTGGATAGGATGGACGCTGACTGAAACGATACATTTTTAAGTGTCGCTCCCTTAAAGGTAACTTCGTTCATCGCTGCTTTGTTAAACTTAACCCCGATAAAGGTCTGCCCGTCAAGGCACAATCCCCGCAGGTCAGAGGCATCAAAGTCCACACCGATAAAAGTATTATTCTCAAATATTGTTTTTCTAAGGTCGGTTACGGTCAGTTTGACGTCTGTCAGATTTACACCGATGAATTTTGTACCAACCAGCCCCGACGCACTGAAATTGGTGCGTATAAGGATTGATCCATTGAAACTCGCATCCCTCAGGTCAATGCCGGACAAGTTGCAGTCCGTCAGGTTAGCACCGTCAAAATTGGCTTCGCGCACATCGCTGCCAGTAAACGAGCTGCCGGTCAAGTCTGCATTGCTGAAATCAGAGCCGCGCAGTGCGCTTCCTGAAAATTTCCCGTTATGTGCAGTAACGCCTGCAAAGTCACTCTTCGGCAGGTTGCTGGCACTGAAGTTTATCAGTACCTGCCGCTCCAATGAACGTGAGAGGTTGGCAACTTCCTGAACGGTCTGTTCAATATCGCCGATGCTATCAAGTGTCATCTCAAAAGCAGTTTCATCGTCCTTTCCCTCGGCTTTGAGTTCACGAAACCGCTCCTGTAAATCAGAGATCAAATCGGATTTCAGTTCGGTGACGCTTTTTATCCCATCGTATGGCGCAAAAATGCCGTTCACATAATTAGTTAATTTCTCGTTCGTCATATCAAATCTCCTTATAATAGGTCCTCAAGAACACGTTTGGCATACTCCCAATTGCTTTTGTTTCGAGCGTAAGCGACCTTGCCCTTTTCGGTAATCCTGAAATATTTGCGCCGTCCGCCCTGTGATTCATCGCCCCAATACCATTCGATATCGCCATCCGCCTCCAGTCGTCGCACGCTGGAGTACATTGTGGCTTCCTTAAGTTCATACTCGCCATCCGAGCGCTCGGCTATCAGCTTGACAATCTCGTAGCCGTAGCGGTCAGCCTCGGACAGCAACCGGAGTATCATCGTATCCGTATGGCCGCGCAGCAGATCGGATGTGATTTTATTCTCACTCACTTTATCACCTCCACATTTACATTATACGATACATTACTATGACAGTCAATGTAATGTGTTGAATTGAGTGCGGGTAAATATGGAACGACTAATCCGGTTCTCCAATTGTCGGAATGACCGTTCCTTTTTTTGTTATGCTGTAATGGAAAGGAGGGCGTGTATGGATTCAATCAAATTGATGAATGAAGCAATAGAGTACATCGAAGCCCACTTAGAGGATACAATTGATCCTCAGATGGTTGCACACATTGCATTATGCTCTGAATATCATTTTAAGCGAATGTTTACTTTTCTTGCGGGGGTAAGCCTCTCAGAATATGTTCGTAAGAGACGTTTAAGCTTGGCAGCATTGGATTTGTTAACTAGCGATATGAGAATCATCGATGTAGCAGTGAAATATGGTTACAACTCCAGTGATGCATTCTCCAGAGCTTTTCAATCGATGCATGGGATCCTCCCTTCCGAGGTTAAGCAGGGTGGATGTCAGATTAAAACATTCCCGAAAATCTCATTTATTCTATCTGTCAGAGGAGGTCAAGAAATGATAGTACGATTAGTTGAAAAGGAAGCCTTCAAAATTATTGGCTTTATGAAACGGGTTCCTATTGTATTCAACGGAGTTAATCCAGCAATTTCAAAAATGTATGAACAGTTGACACCCGAACGCATTCAATTTCTGAAATCAATTTCAAATGTTGAACCCATAGGGATCCTGAGTGCATCTGTGAATTTTTCAGAAACAAGAATGGAAGAGCAGGGAGAGCTTAACCATTATATTGGTGTAGCGACTTCATATGAAGTTAAAGAGTCGTATGCTGTTCTGGAAGTAGAGTCAGGTACATGGGCTGTTTTTGAGGTTGTGGGCTCTTTTCCGGAAGCGCTTCAAGCAGCATGGGGAAAAATCTATTCTGAGTGGTTTCCTTCCTCTGGCTATGAGTCTGTCAATGGGCCAGAAATTTTGTGGAATGAAAGCAAGGACACAAGCGATCCAGAATATCGTAGTGAGATCTGGATTCCAGTAAGGAAAATCAATAAGGATCAGTGATTTAGCGATCAAGTGACAGTGAATACCTACACTGATATAATGATGAACAACAGATCAATGATGGAATAAGGGTATAAGGAGTGTTGGATAATGATGAAAGAAAAAACAAAAAAACCATCCCCATCAATCGATGAATGGCTGAAGGAAGCAAAATCAGAGCCGATGGCTTTGCAGGAAGGGATGTTTCTAGTCCATAACGGTGTTGTCCGCGAAACACCTAAAGTCAAAGTACGTCAGGGGATTGATGATGGGTCAACGGTTACGGGAATGGAATTTTCATTTGATGAAGTCAAGGTTGATGCGGTGATTGCTGAAACCTACAAGATGGAAGGCATCTTCCATGTCAGGGTTTGGCTTAATGAGGGTCAGCTTCAAGTCGGTGATGACATAATGTACGTTCTGATTGGCGGAGATATCAGACCACGTGTGATAGATGCCTTACAATTCCTTGTCGGCAAGATTAAAAACGAGTGCGTCACCGAGATAGAATTGTCTGGCAAATGATGATTGCTTTTTAAGAATGGTCAAAGGAGGTTAACATATGAGCTCTGTGGTGCTTGGTTTTCAGGATATCGATAAAACAAGCCTCATGGCTGTTGGGGGTAAAGGTGCAAACCTGGGGGAGCTATCCAGGATTGAAGGCCTACGGGTCCCGGATGGTTTTTGCATTTCTACTGAAGCCTTTAAAAGAATTATTGAGGAAACTCCGGGAATTAGCGATTTGCTTGCCCGGCTATCGCTGCTAAAGGTGGATGACCGGGAAAAAATCGGTGCACTTAGCGGTGAGCTTCGCAGATACATCGAAGGGGCAGCACTTCCTGAGGACCTTGATGAAGAGATCACCCGCCACCTCTCCACGCTTGACGAAAATGAAGCTTATGCCGTACGATCCAGCGCAACTGCGGAGGATTTACCGACAGCCTCTTTTGCTGGCCAGCAAGATACGTACTTGAACATTATCGGAAAAGAAGCAATCATAAAACATATCAGCAAGTGCTGGGCATCGCTGTTTACCGAGAGAGCAGTCATTTACCGCATTCAAAACGGCTTCGACCACAGTAAAGTCCAGCTGGCTGTGGTTGTCCAGAAGATGATCTTCCCGCAGGTGGCAGGCATTATGTTCACTGCAGATCCTGTCACTTCCAACAGGAAGGTGCTGTCCATTGATGCCAGCTTCGGACTGGGTGAGGCTTTGGTGTCCGGTCTTGTGAATGCGGATAATTATAAGGTGCGGGGCGGCATGGTGGTTGATAAGAAAATTGCCACCAAGAAGTTGGCTGTTTACCCCTTGAAAGATGGCGGTACGAAAGAACAGGCAATTGATACGGAGCAGCAGAACAGGCAAGCGCTGACCGAGGAACAGATTCTGAGTCTTGAGCATATAGGCAGAAGGATTGAAGCACATTTCGGCTGCCCTCAGGACATTGAATGGTGTTTGGCTGAGGGTGCATTTTATATTGTCCAAAGTCGCCCCATTACGACATTGTTCCCTATCCCTGAAGCGAAGGATGAAGAAAATCACGTCTATCTCTCAGTCGGTCACCAGCAAATGATGACCGATCCTA
>CAZEHS010000075.1:10996-16227 GCA_964511875.1 uncultured Peptostreptococcaceae bacterium | reverse complement strand
CCCCATAATAAACATTCAAATCGCTGATTTTCAACATGGCTATTCCACTCCCAGATAGGCTTCAATGACTTTAGGGTCGTTTTGGATTTGCGATGGATTTCCCTCTGCGATTGTCACTCCATAGTCTAAAACGTAGATCTGTTCACAAATACCCATAACCACTTTCATATGGTGTTCAATCATCAATATCGACAAATCGAACCGATCCCTTATTTCATGGATGAATCCCATTAGATCGTGGGATTCCTGTGGATTCATACCCGCGGCTGGTTCATCCAACAGCAGGATTTGGGGATTTGTTGCCAATGCTCTGGCAATCTCCAGTTTGCGTTGTTTCCCATAAGGCAGGTTCGTGGAAATCTCATCCTTAAGATCGACAAGTCCAACTGCCTCCAGCAAGTTCATGGATTTTTCGTGAAATTCCCTTTCCTCTTTCATGTATCCGGGGGTCCTTAGAACAGCAGAAAACAATCCGGATTTTATCCGCAGATGATTAGCGATCATGACATTCTCAAGTACAGTCAATTCCTTGAACAACCTGATGTTCTGGAACGTTCTGGCAATCCCTAGCGCTGTTATATCGTGAGGTTTGCTGCCTGTTATTTCTTTTCCTGCAAATGAAACAACGCCGCTGGTTGGACTGTATACTCCTGTAATCATGTTGAATGCAGTTGTCTTACCAGCGCCGTTCGGACCTATCAGACCGACAATCTGGTTCTTCTTGACGTCCAGGCTTAGCTCCGATACAGCTGTGAGGCCGCCGAAACGCATGGTAATCTTATCCGTTTTAAGAATCGACATGGGCATCACATCCTTTAAGTGCTTTTCTTAAAGCCTGTTTTTTTAAAGTAACGTCCGTTAAGCAGCTTGTCCCAACTGAATTCCGACTGACCCATAAGTCCTTTGGGATATAGCAGGATGACAGTCATCAACATAAGTGAGAACACTACCATCCTAAGACCCGGTATCGCAGGTGTCTGAATGAATCCCAGATTGATTGACTGATCCAGGAATCGCATCTGTTCCATCAGGACCGTTACAACAACTGCAGCAATTACATTCCCGGTAATACTGCCGATACCGCCTAATACGACGATCAGAAGTATATTGAATGTGAGAACGAATCTGAACATCATCGGATCGATCGTACCTATCAGATGGGCCAGGAGCCCCCCTCCGACGCCAGCCAGTCCGCATCCGATGACAAATGCCATGGTTTTATGCTTGAAGACGTTTATACCCATGGCTTCCGCTGCGATTTCATCCTCTCGGATGGCTTTCAAAGCACGGCCATAACTGCTTCTTATCAGAAATATCATCAATATGATTGTTGCAATGGCCAATCCCCAACTCCACCAGATATTCGTATAACCGTTTATCCCCTTGATACCAAGGGCTCCATTTGTTACGTTCTGCGTATTAGTGAAGACAATTCGGATGATTTCACTGAATCCTAATGTTGCAATCGCAAGATAGTCATCTTTCAGTCTGAGGATTGGAGCCCCTACTATATATGCCAACAGGCCTGCTGCAAGTCCACCCATCAACAGTGCGATTGGGAACCCAAAAGGTTCTGGAAGGGAGACGCTCATCAGCGGTGCATATATGGGTTGTAAAAAGAAATTCATTTCCTTTTGCAGCGGAGTCAATGTGAATAATACGGATACGTACGCCCCGACCGCCATGAATCCAGCGTGTCCAAGTGAGAACAGTCCCGTGAATCCATTGATTAGATTCATACTGAGAGCCAGGATTATATAGATCCCACAAAGATTGAGAATTCGCATCAAGTAATTATCCAAAGTCATATCCGCAATGACCAAGCCTATCACAGTTATCGCCAAGAGAATTCCGTAAAGGATAATATCCCGTTTCTGAATCTTCATATGCTACACCTTCTCCGTCAGATTTTGTCCCATAAGCCCATTGGGTTTGACCAATAGAATGATGATCAGCAGGACAAAGGCAAACGCATCACGATACCCGGTCAGAGCCGGAAAAAAAGCTACCAGAAGAATTTCCATCAGACCTAATAAAAATCCACCCAGTACGGCACCGCGTATATCTCCGATTCCTCCAACAACAGCGGCTATAAAACACTTGAGGCCTGGCATCAAACCCATAGTCGGAAGCATCTGCGTGTATTTGAACGCATACATGATACCGCCCAGACATGCCAAGGCTGATCCAATTCCAAAGGTAAATGAAATGATCCTATTTACATCTATTCCCATTAATCGTGATGCCTCATAGTCTCTTGACACTGCCCGCATGGCCATTCCGACCTTCGTCTTGTTTATGATGTACACCAGAATCGCTAGAAGAATCATTGTGAATATCGGGATATAAAACGTGATGCTCACGATGGATATATTTCCGATATGAACAATCTTGCTGAAAACATCTGGAACTGGAAAAGCTTTCGGGCGGCCACCAAAAACAACAACACCCAGATTCTGAAGAAGAAAGGAAACACCGATTGCAGAAATCATGACGGATATCCGCGGCGAATTTCTTAGCGGTGAGTAAGCAAGCTTTTCAACCATGATTCCGAACAGGACCGTTACTATGATCGCTATCACAATTGCAGCATACCAGGGAAGTCCCAGGACACTTGAGGTCATTAGATAAAAGGCGGTGTAAGTACCCACCATGAAAATTTCTCCATGGGCAAAATTGATAAGTCGTAGAATCCCATAAACCATCGTATATCCAATGGCTAGGAGTGCATAAAGACTCCCCAGAGATATTCCATTGGCCATGTGCTGTAGAAAGACTTCAAAACTCATGTTTATTCCCCCACAAGAAAGATTCACAGAAATTCAAGCTTCATTCCACCTTATCAAGAACATCCTATTAACGGATTCTGATTAAATTTGCGCAATGATCTGAATTTTCAATTTTATCACCCTTTAAAGCTGAAAATGATGTGCAGGCATAATGCCTACACATCATTCATACAGTCGATATTCTTATTTCATTGCAGGCTCAACAGTTGTCATATAAGTAAACTGTCCATTTTCAACCTTTTTGATTACAGCAGATTTCACAGCATCACCGTTCTCATCCAATGTGATGGTCCCAGCAGCACCCGGATAATCCTTCGTGGTTGCAATTGCATCTCGAATTGCTTTTGGATCTGCGGAGTTCGCTCGTTTGATGGCATCATAGATAACCATGTACGCATCAAATCCTAGAGCTGTAACACCAGCTGGGTCTTTGCTGTATTGTTTTGTGTATTCATCAGTGAACTGTTTTCCAAGATCTGTAGAGAAAGCCTTTGAATCATAGAAGAAGGAATACACAGCGCCATTTACGGCATCGCCCCCAACTGTAAGGAACTCAGGAGTTTCCCAAGTGTCGCCGCCGAGGAAAGGAATTGCGATTCCCTGCTCTTTAGCTTGCTTGATAAGCATAGCAGATTCAGTGAAATTACCTGGAGCGAAGATGACATCCGGTTTCTTAGCAGCAACGTTCTGGAGCTGAGCTGAGAAATCGTTATCTCCGGTATTGTAACTGGATACTTCTACAATCGCATTGGAATCACCAGTCAATTGCTCAAATGCGTCTGTAAAGAACTTTGCAAGGCCTACTGAATAATCATTGGATACTTCCTGGATGATTGCTGCTTTTTTTGCTTTAAGCTCTGTGAACGCATAATTGGCCATGACAGTGCCCTGGAATGGATCGATGAAACAGACTCGGAAGTAATAATCATTTCCGAAGGTTACAAGCGGGTTTGTTGCAGAAGCGGCCACTACAGGCACCTGAGCTTCCTGAGCGATTGGACCGGCAGCCATGGAAAGTGAGCTTCCCCAGGAACCGATTATTGCTACGACTTTTTCTTTCTCAATCAAACGTGTTGCTGCATTTGCTGCTTCGACCTTATCCGATTTATTATCCACAACTACCAATTCAATCTTCTTTCCAAGAATTTCGGGGTAAAGCTTGTTGGCCAGTTGGGCCCCTTCAACTTCCATTGCGCCGCCTGCGGCATTCGCACCTGTCATGGGCTCGAACACACCGATTTTAATGACGTCACCCTCTGTTGCCGCCGGTGCGTCCGTACCAGGTGCAGCAGCCTTTGGTGCACATCCCATGAAACCAAAAGCTCCAACTACCAAGACAATCACTAAAAGTAAAGCCAGTCTTCTTTTCATCATCTTTCCCCCTTTTAGTTGAGTGAGCCATATTAAATAAATGAACAGTTCTTCAAAAATAAAAGTTCTATTATGCCACTGTTACATTTTTTTAACATCACTCATTCATATTCTATTTCCATGCTCCCGTTTTGTCAACCTTACTGGGTTTTTAAGGCTTTTGCACACCGTATTCCATCACATTTTTTTCTACTGGCTTTTATGTCTTAACGGATTTAATCAAGCTTGCTTTTTCAACCCTGCATTCTTCCATTTTCACGCAGAAGACTGGGGTGGTTATGTTATAATGGTCACAAATCAAGCGTAAAGGAGCATCCTATGAATAGAATTTTTTCCGGGGTCCAACCAACCGGTCAGATACATCTTGGTAATTTCGTTACAATGAAACGTCATGTCTCCGCTCAGGATCTTTATTCATGCATCTATTGCATTGTGGACCTTCACAGCATCACGGTGCCTCAGGATCCCGATGAACTGCGTAAGCATTCACGAGATCTGGCAGCACTATACATTGCTATGGGGCTTGATCCTGAAAAGGCGATTCTATTCATCCAGTCCCAGGTAAGCGCCCATGCTGAACTTTCATGGCTGCTTCAGTGCAATTGCTATATGGGAGAGCTGAGTCGTATGACACAGTTTAAAGACAAGAGTTCAGGTCAGTCCGCTGTTACTACTGGGTTGTTCACTTATCCTGTTCTGATGGCTGCGGATATTCTTCTTTATGACACAGACTTTGTTCCTGTCGGGGATGATCAGAAGCAGCATATTGAGCTTACACGGGATATCGCGCTCCGTTTCAACAACCGTTTCGGCGATACATTCGTCATACCCGAACCGATGATTGCAGAACAAGGGGCTCGAATCATGTCTTTGGATGACCCATCCAAGAAGATGAGTAAGAGTAACCCTAATCAGCTGTCTAAAATCTGTGTTCTTGATTCTGCCGATCAGATAAAGAAAGCGTTGATGAAGGCAACTACTGACAGTGAAGGCTCCGTTATGTATGATTTTGAAAAAAAGCCTGGCGTTTCAAACCTATTGGAAATATACAGCCTTCTCTCCAGGATTCCA
>CAZEHS010000075.1:0-10986 GCA_964511875.1 uncultured Peptostreptococcaceae bacterium | reverse complement strand
GGGATACGGACAGTTCAAAAAGGATCTGGTTGATGTGACTGTTGAAGCCCTGAAACCTGTTCAAGAGAGATACCTGCAAATAACTCAATCTGGAGAAATCGACGACATTTTAAAAACCGGAGCAGAAAAGGCCGGAAAATATGCCAATGTTGTTCTCAGGAGAGTCAAAGATAAGCTTGGAATGGTGCAATATTAATAAAACGCCTCTGAATCGACGATTCAGAGGCGTTTTATATTTCAGAAAGTCTTTTGTATTCCTTTTTGAATTTCTTGAGAATTTTCTTCTCCATACGCGAAATTGTCATCTGTGAAACACCCAGATCATCAGCTACATGGACCTGTGTATGATTGGAAAAAAAACGATCTCTGATAATCTTGACTTCAACCGGGTTGAGTTTATCCATGCAATTCTGTATGAAGTCTTGATTTTCAATCATTTCAAAATATTTGTCATCCTCACCGATGATATCCATCAGTTGAATGTCTTTATCATCACCAGTTGAGTCATAACTGATATCAAGGGATTTCGGAGTGTAGACCTGGCTGGCCTCCATTGCTTCAATCACTTGCTCGACTGTGCAGTTCAGATATTCTGCAATATCTTCAATTTTTGGAATGCATTGCATTTCCTGTTGGAGTCTTGATTTTGCTACATTCACCTTTTTAGACAGCTCTTGTATCCTACGCGGGACTCTTACGGACCAGCCTTTATCACGGAAATATTTTTTTATCTCCCCGATAATCGTAGGCGTCGCAAAACTTGAAAATTCAAAGCCCCTGTCGATATCAAATCGCTCAATGGCATAAATCAATCCCAATGAAGCTACCTGGTAGATATCCTCATAATCGATTCCCTTATTTATATATTTTTTTGACAGAATTTCAGTGATATACAAATACCTCTTTATCAATTCATTTCTGATGTTTATATCCCGGGTTTCTTTATAGAGCATAAACAATGCCTTGCTCTCCATCTCATCTAAAGAAACCATCTCACTTTCCAATGTTATTTCAAAATCAATGTCTGCATTCAAGCTCATCTAATCAACCCCTAAATCAGTAACTACTGGAGTGACATCACTTCAGCTTACTGTAATTCTTTAACCAGACGAATCGTTGTACCGTTATTCTGAACAGGAATGAAATCCACTTCATCCATCAGTGTTTTCATGATGAATATGCCTAGACCGTTCTCTCTAAGCTCACCTGGTTCCGGTGCCTGGTATTCATCCAAATCAAAACCATTTCCATTGTCACGGACTTCAATCACCATCCGTTTATCCTGGACTTCAAAATCGATTTCAAACATCTCTTCATGACTCCTGCCATGTAGAACCGCATTATTGCATGCTTCACCTACTGCAACCTTGATATCTTCGACATCATCGATGTTGAATCCCATCTGATTCGCGATAACTGAGGCAGTCAGTCTTGCAATGCTTACATATTCCGGCTTGCCTGGCAGGGAGATTTTTATGTGTTCCATCATAATCTTCCACCTTTTAGTTTGCTTATTTGTCGCTTAGAATAAAGATCTTATCCAGGCCTGTAATGTTCATAAGCTTGGAGATGTTATTCTGAGCACCGATAATATAAACATTGTTCTCATTCTTCTTGACACGTTTCAATACACCAATAAGCACGCCTAAACCGGTACTGTCAATATAGATCAGTTTCTCACAGTTGATCTTGATATCTGTCTCCTTTTCATTGAGCAGTGTATTCAAGGTGTCTTTAAGATTCCCGGAAGTGTGGATATCCACTTCCCCAGATATTTCAACGATCCAGCAATTATCCTGTTCTTCGAAATCCTTCTTGATCTTGAGTGCCACTATTGGCTACCCCCTTTAATGGTATGCTTTGAGAGTTTACTCTTACATTCCAAAACAAAATAATATTCCAGTATCTTTATTCTATTCATTTTCAGTGTATTTCACAAGGGTTAAGAGAATAAAGGCAAAAAAAATGGAATCCGCTAGGGATTCGCAGCAGAATAAAAATAAAGGGGGTACTGTTTAGATACCCCTATTATCCCGATTAAACCAAAATTTCTTCTTCTTTTTCGTCAGATTTTTCTTCTTCCTTATCAACAACTTTAGCAACAGAAACGATCCGGCCTTCATTCTCGATGCGCATCAGTCTGACGCCGCTGGTTGAGCGTCCTGAAACCGATATTTCATTAACTCGGATACGAATGATGATGCTTTCGGAATTGATCAGAAGGATATCGTCATCATCATGAACAACGCGAGCTCCTGAAAGTGGACCTGTCTTCTCTGATGTCTGATAGGTCAGGATTCCTTTTCCGCCACGGGTTTGAACACGGTATTCGTTCAGATTGGTTCGCTTTCCATACCCATTTTCACTAATTGCAAGAAGCTTGCCGCCGTCCTGAACCAATTCAAGTGCCACTACTGAATCTTCGGGAGCAAGGTCGATGCCACGTACTCCTGCGGCCAACCTCCCCATATCCCTTACATTGGATTCTTTGAAGCGGATGGATTTTCCATTTCTTGTAATCAGCATGACTTCATCATTGCCTGTGGTCTGACGGACGTTGATCAGTTCATCCCCTTCATGGAGATTCACCGCAATGATTCCGGTTTTTCTGGAAGTATCGAATTTGGAAAGCTCTGATTTCTTTATGACGCCCTTACGTGTTGCCATTATCAGGTAACCTGTGTCAAAACCGCTTATTGGTATGATGGCTGTGATTGATTCATCCTGGTTAAGCGGCAACAGATTTACAATCGGTGTGCCCTTTGCCAGGCGACCTGCTTCAGGGACCTGATATGCTTTTAACTGATACACTTTTCCCATATTTGAAAAGCAGAGAAGCGTATCATGGGTACCGGTTGTGAACAGGTGTTCAACAAAATCCTCTTCACGTGTGGATAGGCCTGTCTTACCTCTCCCGCCCCGTTTCTGGATCTGATAAGTGCTGACAGGAACCCGCTTGATATAGCCATGATGCGTCAGTGTTATAGTTACTTCATGTTTCTCTATCATATCTGCAATATCTATTTCGTCATAATCGAATGTAATGCGTGATCGTCTTTCATCAGCATAGCTCGCCTTAATTCGAATCAGATCATCCCGAATAATGGCCATAAGGAGAGACTCATCTGCCAGGATATTACGCAATTCCGTGACAAAAAGCATGATGGATGTATACTCATCTTCAATTTTCTCACGTTCCAAGCCTTGCAAACGACGGAGTCTCATATCTACGATGGACTTGGCTTGAATTTCTGAAAGACTGAAGCTCTCCATCAACCTAGCCTCTGCATCATTATAAGCGCTTCGGATTATCCTGATGATCTCTTCGATATTATCCAGTGCAATCCTTAGTCCTTCTAGTATGTGCGCACGTTCCAATGCCTTTTTAAGATCATAGGTTACTCGGCGAGTTTCAACTTCCTTCTGATGTCTGAGGTATTCCGTTACCATATCATAAAGATTCAGCATTTTGGGCTGACCACCGACCAAACCGATCATATTGATGCTGAACGAATCCTGCAGCTGAGTATGCTTATAGAGCTGATTCAGCATGACGCTGGGATTGACATCTTTCCTGAGCTCTACAACAACACGGATTCCCTCTCTGTTACTCTCATCTCTTAAATCAGTTATTCCATCCAATTTCTTGTCTCTTACCAAATCAGCGATATTTTCCAACATCTTTGATTTGTTCACCAGATAGGGTATTTCAGAGATGATGATCCCCATTTTCCCTCGACCGATTTCTTCAATGGTCGCTATTGAACGAATAATCACTCTGCCTCTTCCAGTACGGTAAGCTTCTGTGTAACTCTGTTTTCCAAGAATTTCAGCGCCGGTTGGAAAATCAGGTGCCTGAATCTTAAGGATCAGATCCTCAACTGTTGATTCAGGATTTTCAATTAGGCATACAATTGTATCTATTACATTCCCCAGATTATGCGGGGGTATGGATGTAGCCATACCAACAGCTATGCCGTTGGAACCATTTACCAGCAGGTTTGGAAAACGACCCGGCAAAACGGAAGGCTCCTTGACTGTATCATCAAAGTTCGAAGTCCAATCCACCGTTTCCTTATCAATATCCTTCAGCAGTTCACTTGCCAACTGTGTCATTCGGGCCTCGGTATAACGCATGGCAGCCGCACTGTCGCCATCTATCGAACCGAAGTTGCCGTGACCATCAATCATCATATGCCTCAGTGAAAATGGCTGAGCCATCCTTACCATGGCATTGTAAACAGAACTGTCACCATGAGGGTGGTACTTACCCAGTACTTCCCCTACAATCCTGGCGGATTTCCTGTGCTGCTTATCATGGGAGAAACCTAGGTCATGCATGGCATAAAGGATCCGCCTATGAACAGGTTTCAGACCGTCCCTTACATCCGGAAGCGCTCGGCTGACAATGACACTCATGGCGTAATCAATATACGACCGCTTCATCTCATCCCGTATATCTATATCAATTACTCGTTCATCAATCACTCTATCACCCCTTAAATGTCCAGATTGGTAACATACCTGGCGTTTTTCTCAATGAATTCTCTTCTGGGTTCAACCTTATCCCCCATAAGAGTCGTGAAAATCATATCCGCTTCGACTGCATCGTCAATCAGCACTTTCTTAACTGTTCTTGTAGCCGGATTCATTGTCGTGTCCCACAGCTGTTCCGGATTCATTTCACCAAGACCTTTGTAACGCTGAATATCCACCTTGCCCGTTGACTCAAGTTTTTTTGCCAGCTCTGCGTCAGAATAAACATAATCGATCTGTTTCCCTTTCTGGAGCTTATAAAGCGGCGGCATGGCAATGTAGACATAACCGTCATCTATGAGCTGCCGCATGTAGCGAAACATGAAGGTAAGAAGAAGTGTGCGTATATGAGCGCCATCGACATCAGCATCCGTCATGATGACAATCTTATGATATCTCAGCTTCTCAATATCGAATTCGTCGCCAATACCGCACCCGAAGGCTGTGATCATGGCTCTGATCTCAGTTGAGTTGAATATTTTCGCAAAATTCGCCTTTTCAACATTCATGATTTTTCCACGCAGAGGAAGAATCGCCTGTATGTTCCTATCTCTGCCCTGCTTCGCGGAACCGCCTGCGGAGTCACCTTCCACGATATAAACCTCTGTATTGGCCGGATCCTTGTCTGAACAATCTGCCAGTTTACCGGGAAGTGTCATGCCATCAAGGAGTCCCTTTCTACGGGTCAATTCCCGGGCTTTTCTTGCAGCTTCCCTTGCTTTTGATGACCTGATGCACTTTTCAATTATTATTTTCGAATCATTTGGATTCTCTTCAAGGAATGAGAGTATCATCTCCGCTGCGACATTCTCAACAATCCCTCTGACTTCACTGTTTCCAAGCTTGGTTTTTGTTTGTCCTTCGAATTGAGGTTCTTGCAGCTTTACAGAAAGAACTGCAGTCAGACCTTCTCTGACATCCTCACCTTGAAGGTTCTCATCTTTTTCCTTAAGCATTTTGTACTTTCTTGCATAATCGTTCATCACTCTTGTAAGTGCTGATCTGAACCCGCTAAGGTGAGAACCGCCTTCGTGGGTGCTGATATTATTTGCAAATGTAAAGACATTATCCTGATAGCTCTCAGTGTAGTGCATAGCGATTTCGACATTGATCCCGTCACGGTCCGTATCGCAGTATATAGTATTTTCGTGAATGGGCTTTCTGTTTTTATTCAGATAATGAACGAATTCCTTGATGCCGCCTTCGTAGTGGAAAAGGTGGGATTCATCGGATCTTTCGTCAATAAAAGAGATTGAAACACCTTTATTTAAAAATGCAAGCTCCCTGAATCTGTGAGACAGGGTTTCCGACGTGAACTCCAGTTCGTCGAATATCTGGGGGTCCGGCTTGAACGTGGTTTTTGAGCCTGTTTCCGTGGAATCTCCGATAATATGCAGTTCCTTGGAAGTCTTGCCACGATTGAATTCTATACAATACTTCTTGCCATTTCGGTTGACTTCCACGCGCATCCACTCGGACAATGCATTAACAACAGATGCACCTACACCGTGCAGGCCTCCTGATACCTTATATCCGCCGCCGCCGAACTTTCCGCCGGCATGAAGTACGGTGTGGATTATTTCGACTGCCGGTTTCTGCAGTTTCTTATGCATATCGACAGGCATTCCACGACCGTTATCAGTCACAGTCACAGTATTGTCCGGATGAATAAAAACGCCGATCTTCGTACAATATCCCGCTAAGGTCTCATCGATACTGTTATCAACAATTTCATAAACAATATGATGCAGACCGCGGGGACCCGTTGTCCCTATATACATTCCGGGCCGCTTTCTAACAGCCTCCAGCCCTTCAAGTACTTGTATCTGATCAGCATTATAACCCTGGGTATTACTCATGATCCATCCTCCCCGTTCCTAAAAGTACCTTGGTGAACAAAAAACTTATTCGCTTTCTGGACCATATCTTCATTCAAATTCGCTGTATCTGTTGATGTCATTATTATTTGAGTGTTTGCCAAACTATTGAGCAGTGCATTCTGTCTGCCTGGATCCAGTTCAGACATGACATCATCAAGCAATACCACAGGGTAATTACCTGTTTCCCGTCTGATGATTTCAATGCCTGATAATTTCAAAGCCAAGGCAGCTGAACGATGCTGCCCTTGGGATCCATAGTCTCTCAGTACCAGATCATTCACTTTCAGGATAAAATCATCCCGATGAGGCCCTACTGAGGTCGTACCCCTTTGAATATCGGAATCAATATGAGCATGCAATTTTTCTTTCATCCTCGAAGCTATTGTATCATAAGCGCTCACATCTGATATATCGGCCAGTGACAGATAGTGCACAGTAAGCACCTCTTTTCCAACGGATATATCATAATGCATTTCATGGCTGATTTCACTGATTTGTTTGATGAATTCCAGTCTACGGGTAATTATATCCGCCCCTGCTGTGCAAAGCTGTTCATCCCAGTTAACCAGGGTATCCCGCTGTGAAGGGTTGAACTGCAGTGTTTTCAACAATTTATTACGTTGCTTCAGGATTTTATGATATCTGATCAGAGAATGGTAATAACTTGGACTGATCAGAGATATTTCACGATCCAGATATTTTCTTCTTTCCTGAGGACCTTCTTTGACTAATCTCAAATCGTCTGGTGAGAATACGATAACCAATGCCTTCCCAATCAGTTCCCCATATGTCTGTATTGGAATACGGTTGACACGAATCTCTTTAGTGCTGTTTTTCAGCAGTGTGAGATCCAATGTTGTGTTATGCACAGATTCCTCTAATTCCAGGTGAATCCTTGCATAATCCTTATGGAATTGAATCAATTCCTTATCATCACGGGTTCTAAATGAACGACCTGTGCAAGCCGAATAAATCGCTTCGAGAATATTTGTCTTTCCCTGAGCATTTTCTCCGATAATCATATTTAAACCTGGTTCAAAAATACAATCCAAGTCTCCATAATTTCTGAAGTTTTGTACTCTGAGCCTTTTTATAATCATATCGAATTAACGGCCTTCATGTGATTCAACTATGATCACAATTTCATCTTTACCTGGAATGCTGCATTTCACAGTCATTCCCGGCCTTATTTTTTTACCTCTCTGAATCTCCACAATCCCGCCGATTGATACGCATCCCTCAGTTATAAGATAACTGGCTTCACCGCCACTCCCTGTAATATCAGCGAATTTCAACAATTGGTCCAGCTTTATATACGGTGTTTTTATTGCGACTTTTTTAGTGGGCATTTTATTTTCTCCTGACAAACAAAGGAAATAATCAAGGCTTCCTTATTTAGAAAGCCATGATTATTCAGTTAAGTAAAAATTCAACTATTCGGCATACGTACCGGCAAAACTAAGTAAAGGTATGAATCTGAACCTACAGGTTTCATTATGCAGGGACTTACAGGGGTGGTCATTTCCAGTATGACATCTTCACTTTCCAGTATTTTCAAAGCATCCAGCATATATCTGGGATTGAATCCGATTTCGATGTCCTCTCCCTCCAACTGGATGACAAGATCTTCACGTACGCTTCCAATTTCAACATTGGAACGAATTGTCATCAAATCATCCTTTATGCTGAATCTGATAGAACTGTTTTTTCCTTCACGGGCCATCAGGGATGCTCTCTCTATAGCATTTGTCAATTCGTTTACATTTGTAGAAATAACTGATTTTTTCTCTTTTGGTATTATCTGATTATATTTTATGAATTCGCCTTCCAATAATCGCGAGACAATCCTGATTGAATTGACCTCAAAGAGAATGTGTCTGTCCGTCATGGATATTCTTACATTCTCATCGCTATCCCCTGTCATCAGCCGACTGAGTTCTGAAAGTGTCTTACCTGGTATGACAGCCCGCTTATTGATTGACGGATCTATGGCAGCCTTCCTGAAAGCAAGTCTGTAACCATCAATTGCAACCATGGACATCTCACCGTTATTGGCTTCCACAAGGACACCCGTCAAGATGGGTCTTGCCTCATCCTGTGACGTTGCAAATATTGTTTGCTTTATCATGCTTCTGAAAAGATCCTGACTCAGTAAAAAAGAATCAGCATCTTCAACATGAGGCAATTCAGGAAATTCCACGCCGGATTGTCCAAGGAGATTGAAACTGGAATGTTCACAGTCAATGGATACCTGATGGGATTCATCAACATTGAAGTTCAGCTGTGTCTCAGGAAGTTTCCTGATTATCTCGCCAAAAATCCTGGAAGAAACAACTACTGACCCGTGTTCAGTTATTCGAGCTGGAATTCTTGCCTCGATTCCAAGATTCAAATCATTTCCCGTTAGTTTAAGAACATCTCCATCTGTTTCGATAAGGATTCCCTTAAGTATGGGTAATGTTGTCTTCACGGATACTGCCTTTTGTACGCTGTTAAGTCCTTCAGTCAGATCTCTTTGACTGCATGAGAATTTCATCTGTTCCCCTCCGTCCTGACGGTTTTATTATATATATAATCTTTAATTATTTAGTAGTAATAGTAGTAGGGGCTGTTGATTTGTTCATAAGTGAGTGAATCCTTTACAATGAGCAGTGTTGATATGTTGACTGGCCTGTGCAGAATCTGTGCTGGCGAAACATACTTATCCACAGGGAATCGATAGTAATGTTATCAACAGCCGCAGGCACAGCTTATTAACAGGAGTTTGTGGTTAATCACCCTGGATATCCTTTGTGATCTTTTCTATACGGTTCTTGAAATCATCAGAAGCCTTGATTTCATTTGATATCTTATCGTAAGCGTGAATGACAGTGGTGTGGTCCCTGCCTCCGAATTCCTCACCGATACGGGGAAGTGACATATCTGTCAGTTCTCTGCAAAGATACATGGCGATCTGGCGGGGATAAGAAATTGAACGGGATCTTCGTTTGGAGTCGAATTCCTTGACCTGGACATTGAAGTATTGAGCGACTATTTCTTTGATGATAATCGCACTCACCTGTTTTGGAGCACTGTTTGAAATAATGTCCTTCAAAGCTTCAGAAGCCAGCTCAATGCTGATATCCTGGTTAGTGAGGGAGGAATAAGCGATGATCCTGTTCAGAGCACCTTCCAATTCGCGGATATTGGATTTGATTTTTTTAGCAACGAAGTGAAGGAGATCGTTAGGCAGCTCAATTTTTTCCGTTTCAGCTTTCTTCCTTAATATTGCTATCCGTGTTTCAAAATCAGGAACCTGGATATCTGTAATCAGACCCCACTCGAACCGGGAACGCAGACGGTCTTCAAGAGTGGGAATATCTCTTGGAGGACGGTCGCTTGATAATATGATCTGCTTATTCATCTCGTAAAGTGCATTGAAAGTATGGAAGAATTCTTCCTGAGTCCGTTCCTTGCCTGCAATGAACTGTATGTCATCCACCATCAGTACATCCACGGTCCTGTATTTATTACGGAATTCTTCATTCTTATCATCCTTGATTGAATTGATCAGTTCATTTGTAAATTTTTCAGAGGAAACGTATACGACTTTCGCATTAGGGTTGTGGTTAAGAACATAATGGCCGATGGCATGCATCAGATGCGTCTTACCCAGTCCAACACCGCCATAGATGAAGAGCGGATTATAGGCTTTAGCTGGAGATTCAGAAACTGCCAGTGAAGCGGCATGTGCCAAGCGATTACTATAGCCGATGACGAATTCGTTGAATACGTATTTTGGGTTGAGTTGCGGCGGTTCAAAATCGGAACTGATGTTTGTTGTTGCAGCATCAATGTAGTCCTGTGCACTTGAGGGGAGAATAAGCTCAAGGCGAAAGTTTTTTGAGGTGGCCTGTTTCAACGCATTGATGATCAGACCTGTATATCTGGACTCGAGAATGTCTTTGTTGAAACTGTTCGGAACTGTTAAAATGAACAGATCATCCTGAATAGAAAATGGCTCAAGGGTCTTAAGCCAGGTATTATAGCTGACTTCAGGTAATTCGGAATGAATGATCTGCAGTGCTTTCTCCCAAATGGTATGAACGGTGCTACTCAAAAAGAACCTCCTACGTTTCACCTGTTAATCCACAGGGAGTTGATAGTATTGTTGATAAGTCCTGAAAAAATTACAATGTGGACAAGCCTGTATGAATCAGTAAGCATAAAGCGGTAATCAAGTTATCAACAGAAAGAAACTGACTCATTACGAATGTTGACAAGTCAGTCTTTCAGGAAATGGATCGGTGAAAAAAAACGGATACCCACAGTCATATCCACACCTTGCGATTGAATGCGCTATAAACGTATTTTAGTCAGTTATCCACATGCATGCTACTATCATAGCAGAATAGATGGTCAAATTCAATTGAAGTGATAGAAATTATCCACAGGCCTTCCCCCTTGGAAAAAGCCATTTGTTGTTTCTTTCTATTATTACTGAACAGCCATTTCAATCTATTGGGATCATTAGACGCGTATTATTATTGACAGGGGAAATATGAGAAGTTATAATTACAGAGCAGAGTTT
>CAZEHS010000074.1:0-16563 GCA_964511875.1 uncultured Peptostreptococcaceae bacterium | reverse complement strand
TCCCCCTGTCACTTTGTGACATCCCCCTCCCGGAGGGAGATTGACATCTCAACCTTCCTCTGGGAGGAAGGTGGCAGCGAAGCTGACGGAAGGAGACCCGGAGGTGCAATCACTCAACCAGCTGTACCCCCATCAACGCAATCCCCACCGCATTATCCACTGAATACTGACCGGGACAAAAGGTCATATCCATTCGACTGAACTGCTTGTGATTCATAAGAAATGTACGCAGGTACTGACTGGCGCTGACGCCGCCGCTGAAGAGAACGCGGTTGATACCGGTTGTTTCAACGGCAACTGACAGGGATTTGCCTACTGAACGGCTGACCGCACTCAGAAGTCCGGTTGCGGTTTCAGCAGGATTCTTGAATTCACTGAAATGACGATCGGCCACATTTTCGAGCCCGGAAAAGTTGATCCAGCCCTGTTTTATGGATATGGGGAAAACAGGATCCTTGCACTGGCTTTCAATTGCAGCCTGATCAAGGTATCTGCCTGCAGGAAAGGGATATCCCATCATTACTCCCGCACGATCAACCAGCATTCCTGCACTGATATCCTTCGACCCGCCCAGGATATCGATATGGTATCTGTTATTACAGCAGGTTACCCTGAGTATTTCCGTGGTGCCTCCACTGAGGTGGACAGCCAGAAACGGCTCCGATTCATCAAAATCCGATGCCCAGGCAGCCGCACGTATGTGTCCTTCCTGATGTGACAGTGGAATCAGGGGAATGTCGAAAACGACACTGAGGGTTTTTGCAAAATCCTCCCCTGCGGTGAATACCGGCATATAGGATCCTTCAACGGATCGGGGTGCCGCTGAATAGGCGACGGCTGTCAGGTTCCTGAATTCAGGCACAGTGTCCCCGAGCTTTTTTGCCAGTTCAGGGAGACGTCGATGGTGGTGGTAAAATCCTTCAGATTGACGCAGACCCCGTGCCCCTTCGGGCACAGGAAGCATTTCTCGGACATCGCCCAGCAAAGCACTTCCCTTAACGATGGCAAGGGAAGTGGTATAGCAGCTTGTGTCGATGCCCAGGATCACTGGGGCGGTCATACCGCGATTTTCCCCAGAACTCCATTTACGAAGCCTGCGGATTCATCGTCCCCGTATTTTTGGGACAGGTCTACCGCTTCATTGACAGTTACTGAAACCGGAATGCCATCCATGAACCTCAGTTCAATAACTGCAACCCTCAGGATCGCCAGGTCAACCCGGCTCATCCTGTCGATGGTCCAGTCAATCAGATGTTCCGAAATAATGGCGTCTACTGCTTCACGGTTATCAAAGTATTTACGGATGACCTCTTCCATATATTGCCTGTTGTTCTCAGGAATCGGGTCCTCAAGTGCATTGACTGAAACCTGAAACAATTCCTCAGTAAACTCATTGCGGATATCCATCTGGTAAAAGAACTGGATAAGCCATTCTCTTGCAGCTTTACGATTCATTCATGCGCCTCCGGGCTTTTACTGCTCACTGATCTGTGCGGGTGCTTCCTTCTGGAGATTCACGCCGGTCACATGTACATTGACTTCCTTTACACTTAAGCCTGTCATCATTTCGACAGCGTTCTTAACGTTCTCCTGGATATGCCAGGAAACCTCCGGAATCTTGATGCCAAAATCCACGATGATATTCAAATCTATTTGAACGGTGTTTTCCTCAATAACGACCTTAACCCCTTTTGAAAGGTTCTTTTTGCCGAAAATCCCAGCCAAATCCCCTGCTATTCCGCCGTTAAGGCCATTCACACCATCAATTTCCGATGCAGCGATGCTGGCGATCGTGCACACCACATCATCTGATATCTTCACTTCTCCATGTTCCTGTTCATCTAATTGCATATTTTCAGTCATTTTCATCCCTCCAATAGTACGATTATATCAAAAGAACCGGTAAGTTTCCATACTGCAGCCGCCCTCATAAAAACGGACCTATGCCTTTTCAGACATAGGTCCATTCGCCAGACAGGATTTACTTCGTTTCTTCTTCTTTTACTTCTTCTGCAGCTTCTTCTTTGTCGCCGCAGCTGCAGCAACCGCATCCGCATTCGTCAGCGATCTCGATAACAGTACCGCAGTTCGGGCACTCGATTTCAAGTTCAGCATCAGGATCGTCACACAGAACATCAAGGTCCGTATAGATCAGCTCGCCGCATTCTGGGCAAGTGATTTCGTCGATCATGTCTTCATCATCATCGTCATCTTCGTCTTCGTCTTCATCTTCGAAAACTGCCTCTTCAACTTCGGTAAGGTCTTCGTCCATCAGTTCGATGTATTCATCGATATCACCGACTTCTTCATCAAGCTCATGGATAGCTTGAGCCATATCATCCAGAACATCCAGAATCTGAACAAGAAGCTTGCCTTCCTTGCTTGTTTGCTCCAATTCCATACCATCGGCAAGACCTTTCAAATAAGATACACGTTCAAGTAAAAAGCTCATGGGTTACCCTCCTATTTTCTCACAGTTACAACCTATTGATATCGGACTTTCATCCGTCATATCCTAATTAGCGCGGGACAGATATTCTCCAGTTCGAGTATCGATCTTGATCTTATCCCCTTCATTGACAAACATCGGCACCATTACCTCGGCCCCGGTTTCAAGCGTGACGCGTTTCATGGCATTTGTGGCGGTATCCCCTTTGACTCCGGGTTCTGCCTCGGTGATCGTCAACTCAACGAAGTTGGGAGCTTCCACCATGAAACAGTTTCCTTTATAAAAGGCTACAGCAGCAGTTTCATTCTCTTTGATCCATTTGATGGCATCCTCGACAACATCATGCTGCAAAGGAATCTGCTCATATGTTTCGTTATCCATGAAGTAGTAAAGATCTCCATCACGGTAAAGATACTGCATGTCTTTACGGTCAATATGAGCGCGTGGGAATTTTTCGGATGGATTGAACGTATGTTCGCGAATCGCTCCGGAAAGCAGGCTTTTATACTTCGTACGTACGAATGCTGCACCTTTACCGGGTTTAACGTGCTGGAAATCCACAATGACAAATGGCTCGTTGTCCATCTCGAAAGTCATACCTTTTCTAAAATCACCTGCTGCGATCATTCAAAATCCTCCAAAATATCTTCATTTTATTGTAACAAGAGAAATTCACTTAACGGTTAACATTACGTTAAATATT
This sequence comes from uncultured Peptostreptococcaceae bacterium, assembly GCA_964511875.1. Taxonomy (GTDB): domain Bacteria; phylum Bacillota; class Clostridia; order Peptostreptococcales; family Acidaminobacteraceae; genus CAZEHS01. The sequence continues at coordinate 13,411 of CAZEHS010000074.1, read as the reverse complement.
CCTCAGTTAACCCATTCTATCAAATGCTTCGGTGATGCTGAAAGCAATCGGTAACCTGTTTCGGTCACCACGACCAGATCTTCGATACGGACACCGCCAAAATCCGGAATATAGATTCCCGGCTCAACGGTAACGATCATTCCCGCAGCAAGAACTGCCTCAGAAACAGTATTCAGCCTGGGTTCCTCATGAATCTCAAGGCCTACTCCGTGTCCGGTGCCATGGCCGAACTGCAAGCCATATCCAGCCCCATCAATGATGCTTCTCCCTGCAAGATCCACATCCGAACATCGGACGCCGGGCTTCACCATTTCAAGACTTGCAAGCTGAGCCTGCAGGACAATTCCATAAATCTTTTTCTGCTCAGCGGATGCTTCTCCAACCACCAGGGTCCGAGTCATATCTGAGCAGTATCCTTCAAAAATACACCCGAAATCCATCGTCAGCATATCCCCGGATTCGATCACTTTGCCAGAGGCCACACCATGAGGCATAGAGGAGCGCACTCCGCTTGCAATGATGCTATCGAATGAAAGGGCTGAAGCTCCAGCTTTACGCATGAAAAACTCCAGTTCCAAAGCCACTTCATTTTCAGTCACACCCGGTCGAATGAACTCCAGGATATGCTGAAACCCCCGGTCTGCAATAGCTGCAGCTTTTTCAATCGCATCCACTTCTGCCGGTTCCTTAATGATCCGTAGATTCATCAGTTCATTATGGATCGGAATCCATTTGGGACCGTCAACTGTCTTATAAGGTTCGAACGCATCAATCGTCCAGATATCAGCCTCAAAGCCAACCCGATCAAACCCGCGAGATAAAACCCACTCATGAACTTTCTCTTCTGTTTTCAGGGTGATGATCTTGAATCCAGGACACTGAGCCGCAGCCTGTTGCGTGTATCTGAAATCCGTAACCAACCAAGCATCATCCCTGCTGATCACAACGATTCCGGACGTTCCCGTAAAACCGCTGGCATAACGCCGATTAACTGAACCCGCCAGCATCAACGCATCCAAAGAACCTGATTCCAGAAGATTTCTAAGCTTTTCAATCCGTGGCATTATTTAGCCCCCCGTTTTTGACACATCTTATCATATCACAAATCCGAATTATTTCAAATCTCCATTTCTGTCATGCTTCGGTTTAGCGCCTACTACCGCAATCGCATCAATCAAAGCCTTCATAACATCCGTTTCGAACTGAATTCCCATCTCCTGAACCTTGGAATAAAGCTGCCCCTTCTCCGAAACAATATAATGGGGCTTCAGATTGTTCAGCGCCAATGCCTTCATATCCATCTGGCATTTATCGCAGAAACAGATAGCAGGAAATACTTTCATCAGATTGGGCAGGACATGATCGACTGCAAGTTCCATGTAGTTTCTGAGGTACATGTGGGGCCTCCTTGGGGTGGGGTGTTGGTTAGTGTTGCTTAGGGTTGCTTTGCGACTCCCCCTCCGGGACTCCTTCCGTCAGCTGTGCTGACACCTTCCTCCCGGAGGAAGGTTGAGATGTCAATCACCCTCCTTGGCCGTTCCGGCATAAGCGATATGCACCAAATCATAGATTTGGGCATCCTGCTTAACGGGGATGTCACCGAAGGTGACAGGGGGAGTCGCAGAGCGGGCTTCTGAGCGCGTATTGTTGATGCAATATTCTTTAATAACTTCACAAACACTTTCAAATTCATTCTGAATTTCAACATTTGTGAATCGAATAACATCAATTCCCTGCTTCATTAAAACATCAGAACGCTCCTGATCGTAAACAAGTCCTTGTTCCGTAAAATGTTGACTTCCATCTATTTCGATTGCCAGACGTGCATCATGACAGTAAAAATCAGTAATGAAACCACTGATTACCTTTTGTCGCTGAAATCTGAATGAAAATCCTGAAAGAAATCGATACCACAGTTTTCTTTCTTCGAATGTCATATCTTTCCGCAATTCGCGAGCTCTTCTGATTAATACCCGTTTGTATTTCAATGGCATCGTCCTTTGAAAAAAGAATGTAAGACCCTCCCTCGCCCCTCTGGGACTCCTTCCGTCAGCTGCGCTGACACCTTCCTCCCAGAGGAAGGTTGGGATGTCAATCACCCTCCGGGAGGGGGATGTCACAGAGTGACAGGGGGAGTCGCAGAGCGATGACTAACCATACATCCCCATCAACCACTCCGTCATCTCCCCCTGATACAGCATCACCAGCATTGCTGCAATGACAATGAACGGACCGAATGGTATGTAGTCTTTACGGCCTTTGATTTTCAGTGCGATCAGGGCGATTGAGAGGATGGCGCCGATGTTGGAGGATAGGAGGACGATCCATAGGATGCCGGCTGAGCCTAGCCAGAAGCCGAGCATTGCCATGAGTTTGATGTCGCCGCCGCCCATGCCGCCGTTGGTGACGACGGCAAGGAACAGATACAGTCCGCCGCCGATCAGGAAGCCGAGGCCGTGGTCAAGTATATTTAAAGGATAGGCTCCGCTCATCCATACCCATGCCAGGTAAGCTGCAGCTGTAATGAATCCGGCAATCACAAGCTCGTCGGGGATGATTGAGTGATCCAGGTCGATGAAGAAGATAATGATGAAAATGGCTGTGAATGCCAGCATGAAGCCAAGTTCGGGGTTCAGGCCGTAATGCCAGCCTAGAAAGCCGAATAGAGCACCTGTCAGGAGTTCAACCAGGGCATACCTAATAGATATCTTAGCGCCGCAGTACCGGCACTTACCGCGAAGAAAAAGCCAGCTGAAGACCGGTATCAGGTCAATCGGCATCAATTGATGGCCGCAGCTGCCGCAGTGTGAAGGCGGGCTTACGATGGATTCCTCTTTCGGAAGGCGGTAAATGCACACATTGAGAAAGGAGCCGATCAGGAGGCCCAGAATTATAAGGAATGTCAGTATCATCATACACCTCGCACATTATAGTAAGGATGCTTCTCACTTCATTCTATCAGAAACTCCTTTTGCTAACCAGTACCCACAGGTGTTCCAGTCAATCATAAAAATGCCCTCCCGTATCGGGAGGGCATTCGTGTCAGCCTTTGAAATTGCTGTCTTTCAACTACTTTCTTTTAAGGAATGCTCCAAGGGCGGTCAGTATTCCACCTATGCCATAGAACAGTTCAACGGGAAGCTCACCTGTTTTAGGAAGTTTCACAACGCCCTGCGGGACTTTATCCTCCAGAAGCTCCAAAGCCGGATCATCTATCGATTCGAATTTGGGAGTTGGAGCTCCTTGCGGTGTCTCAATTTCAGGAATTGAGAGAACTGTAGTTGTTGGGGATGATGACGATCTGGTCGTGTGATTACCGTTGTTATGTGGAGGATTAACCGGTGGGTTGACTGGTGGGTTGACCGGCGGGTTGACCGGTGGGTTGACCGGTGGGTTGACCGGTGGGTTGACTGGAGGATTAACTGGTGGGTTAACCGGTGGTGTTGGTGGAATAAACGTGTTCGTTACTTCTGCCTTAGCAGCAGCACCGGCAACTACAGCAATCGCTTCAGATGGAACCGACTCTGTCCATGAAGGCAGGTCTGCCTCGGTTACCAAATAGTCACCTGGAACCAGATCGGTCCATGTTTGGACTAAACCATTCGCTGAATTGAATATTTTAGTGTCACCGTTTGGATAAGAAGCACCATCAGATTTTCCTGTGATGGTAATGGAAAAGTCAGGAACCGTAGGACTGCCTGTAGTAATAACAACAGTTTTTGTTACTTCAAGGGAACCTTTAGTTGGTGAAGGGGGGGTAACTGGTGGAACATATGTATTTGTTACAGATGCAGTATTATCTCCTTTGGATACAGTAATAGCGCCTTCCGGAACAACCACTTTCCATGATGAACCTGGATCTTCTTCAGTTACTGTGTAGTTACCAGGCAGCAAAGTCCAGGTTTGTACCAGACCATCAGGATATGTAAATTCTTTTGTAACCGAGGTCGAATCATTACCCGGGCCGGTTACAGTGATCTTGAAAACAGGAACATCGCTATCAGCCAGTTCGCTTCCTTCTGGAATCGCAACAATCTTGGTTACTGTCAATTTGCCCTGTTCAATAACCGTTGTACCTGGAACGATACATATATGACTGATTGCTGGAGTATTGCCACCATTATTAGTTGGACAAACCAAACCGCTATCTTCAGTTTGGCCATTGTAACTATACTGGTTATAATCATTCCCGCCTTTCATTAAAATCATGCCGGTGAAAGCTGCACTTGGAGATGTTATCCAATCAAGAGTCGTTTTATCCTCGCTCACTTTATAATAAAGACCGGATACTCCAGACTCCACGAAGTCTTGATTTGTTGGTTGTTCAATCTTGTAACTGTTGAATTCATTTGGCGTATTCTGATTAGCGAAAAGCGTTGGTGAAACCGAAGCAGCAAACGCCAACCCTCCCTGAAACAATGCTGACATCATCATGATCAGAACCATTAAAAGAGCAAACTTCCTAACCCCTACCTTTTTCATAAATCCACCTCTCCCATTAATATTCAGTCAAGCTATGTAAAACTCTTTAAAAACAATTTGCTGCCCCAACATCAACTTACTTCGTTTCTAATATCATCTTCCCAATTCCGTAATGCCTGTTCCCCGCTTTTATTGCAAACCGCAGCATTCATAAGATTCATCAGCTCCAGTTCACTTCTGAAATGTACCTTTTTCCCTGTATCCAGCCAGTGGATCGAACCCTGCATGCTGTGATTTTCCTGATGATAGATTGATATAAGGAAGTTGTTGCCGCCAGGAATGTTTTTTTCGGTTGCTTGGGTTGGCTTTGTTTTCATATCAGCCCTAGACCTCCCTCAGTAGGTTATGATTGGCAATCATTCCTATAATCTGCACTCATCTTATCAGAACGCTGTGACACCGCTGTGACATGCCAGTGATTTTCGCAGCTGTCTGCTTTAAAAAAACGGCATTTTGACTTAAATGTTACATAAATCGGATAATGGGTATAAAAAAGTTGATGAGTTTTCGTAATCGACCCCAAATTTCAAGCTGCGATCTACGAATACTATTTCAGCAAGAATTTTCAAACACTCTAAAGGAGGAATGAAAACGATGAAAAAAGGATTTCGATTAACCAGTCTCACACTGATTGCTATTCTGTTAGTTAGTCTGGCAGTCCCCGTTCTCGGCTTTGCTGATTCTCCATTCAAGGATAATGGCAATCAGGATAAGATGAGAGGCTACGAGAAAGAGCTTAAAGATTTCAGCGAATTCAAGGGTCATATGATCAAGTTCAACAAGAACGTGATCAAGTTTGATACCACTCCACTGGAAAAGGGCGGTCGCGTACTGATTCCAATCCGTGCTATTGAAAACATGGGCGGAGAAGTTGAATGGAATAAGGATACTCATGTCGTGACCATCAGCTTTAACGACAAGGAGCTTGTGTTCGACATGGAAGACGGTTCAGTCACGGATGGTAATAATAAAGAAGTGGCAATTGAAGTCAAACCCGGCATCCACAACAATCGCACCTATGTTCCGCTGAGATTCATCGCTGAATATTTTGACCTGAAAGTGAATTACGATAACAAAACCGGCGACATCGACATCAATGAAAATCCAAAGATTCAGCCTAAAAACGTATCATTCGAAGAAAAAGATGATATCGACGAAGCAGTTGAGGTCAAGCTGATCCTGAATGACCATACCTTCGAAGGCATCAAAGGTCTTGATGAAGGGTCCACACTTGGTGCTGATGAATACTTCTACGACGAACCAAACGATAAGGTGTTCATCGATGAGGACTACCTCGACGATCTGGACTATGGAACCACCGTTCTGACATTCGAATTCAGTGACAATAAGGATCTTCCATTCACCATCTATCTGGGACCTTCCATTGTATCACCTACCGAAAAAACCTTTGCAAAGGTAGTAGATGTGAAGGATGTGGAAGTTGAGCTTAGACTCAATGGCTACGAGCTGATCGATATCAAGAACGGCAGTGACGAGCTGAATGAAGGTAATAATGAAGACGATGACGATTACGATCTTTCCGGTAATACAGTCATTCTTTACGAAAGCTACCTTGAAGATCTGACTAAAGAAAAGAACACATTGACATTCGTGTTTGAGAATGAGGATAACAACGAGGTTGAACTGGATTTTGTAGTGACTATCGAAGAATTGTAATATCCATTAGAAAGGAAAATGCCCCACCAATTGGTGGGGCATTTTCCTTTCTAATATAGTAATCGCTAATCGCTCAAATGTGTACGACATAGTAGATCATCAAGGAAAAGTAACTCATAAAAGGTATCCATGTTAAAGTTACCAATGGTTTTCCGACCCGATTCCGTTTCTGCCAGATGAATATCAGAAGCAGCGGTACCAGCACAAGCTTCACCAGAGGGAATTCGAATGAACCGATCATAGGAGCCAATATAGGATTGGCTTCGCTGTATCCCCTCTCCAAAGCCTCTAATGTCAGAAAGTAATCGGCTGCATTGAATGCGCTGACCCCAATGATCTGTAACCGGAAAAGTCTTTCCAATGACGCAGGCATCATGTCACCTCCAGCGGATAACCGAATCGACCAGTCGGTTACGCCACTGGATCCCTGCAGCTTAAGCGTCCATCTGTAGCTGCAGATCATTTCCATCTGTACTAAGTGTATATATACCCAGAATTGTAATTTTTATTCGACCATCAACAAATTGAACAGAGCTTCGTCAATTCATCCAAAGCACCTTTGAATATTCCGGATGTTTTATTCTGGCTGTCCGAAACGTTGTTAAGCGTATCGACGCCTGAATTGATATCAGCAATTTCAGAGTTGAGGGATTTCAGCAGGGCTGAGATCTCATTAGCAAACTTCGTGCTTGTATCGGACATTTTCTGAACCTCAGATGCAACCACAGCAAATCCTTTGCCTGCCTCACCCGCTCTGGCAGCTTCGATATTGGCATTCAAACCCAGAATTTTTATGTGATTGGCAATTCGGTTGACCTCTTGAGAAAGGCCATCGCTTTCTTTTATGTATTCTGCACTTTTCTTCAATGATTCCTGCAGGTTCCCGCTGACCCCTTCCAATTGAAGAACGGTATTATTAAGCAGCTGGAACTGTTCATTAAAAACACTGGAGGCAATGTTGATGGCCTCAAGCTGCTTACCCATCTGAGCGCTTAACTCCGTATGCTGATCAACAACAGTCATCATAATCTGGGCCGCACCGGAATGAATGATTGTATGGGATTTGTGAAAAAGTTCGTCAATCAGATTCTGAACCTGAGGTACTCCTGTCGCTTCAATAATGGCTTCAACGCGATGATTCCGTATTTCTTCCATATCTGATCCGTAGGGGATGTTTCTCTCTTTTGCCAACACTATTCCAGGTGAATCCAGATTTCTGTCAATAACAATAGCTACTTCCATTCCATTCAACCCGCTAAGGGTCTTAATCAGATTCGCGCCACCTTTACCTGCACCCACAATCGCTAAACGCATGTGTTTCCTCCATTTCGCATCAACATTTCAAAAGTTGAATTTTTGTTGCCAAATACAGTATATGTGATAATTTGTTAATTGCAATCTAAATTTATCCGATGCCTCTACTAAGCTTCATGGGGCTGACTTCATAAAGCAGAAGTTGCTGTCACTGCTGCTCAACGGAAAGAAGGTGATTGTTCTGTTAGCTGGAACTCGTGAGAATTTTTACGATGAACTGAAAAGATTTATGAAATAGAGATTATTATCTTCCTTTGCTGGAGATGACCGACAAACCCCGGAGGCATGATTCCGGGGTTTGTCGTCGCTTCTCGTATTATAATTATCAGGTAAGTACTCAAGCCTGACGCCATTTGCTTCATCTGCGTCTGAATTGCTAATCAATGGATGCGACAATAAACGGATTGCCAGTAATCACAGCACCCATAGTGAACCTAATACCAATTCCTGGACCAGTTCCATCAATACCGGCAGCATTCATATTCAAGATTACAACCTGGGTCGTTACATCGTACTTTGTTGTTCCTAACTTCCCTATTTTGTATTCCAGTGTGTTAAGGCTTATTCTACTAACCGTAAATGTATAGTCATTAACACCCGTAACACCAGGAATGGTTGTTAAAACGCCATTCTTGTTGTAGATCAGTTGATTGCTGGCATCAATATAAATATCATATGTATTTGGTGGCTGGCTAGCTGGTACTGCTGTCAGTATCTCTGCAGTATCTGCATACCGCACTTCCTTCGAAACAAAATCCGTTGGCATTCGAACATCGAACTGGTTATCTGCTCTTTCCCCTGATAGCTTGAACGTTCGGGTTCCAAAAATAAGAAATGAAAAGCCAAGTGATATCACGACACCCATGATGCCAATTACAATCAGTAGTTCGATAAGAGTGATACCCTTTTGATTTTTAAAATAATTTGCTATTACGTTCTTCTTCATTAGGACCCCTGCTTTTTCAATACGTTGGCTGGAATAAATAAACATCTGATGTAGCGCCATTTTCTGTATGTGTTTTTTGAAGCACTTTCCCCGGGGCTGTGATGGTGCTATTATCATGAAATTTTATTGTAATTCCCGGTGCCAACGAATCTGTATTTTTTTGATTAAGAGCACTTTCAACCAGTGACTTTGCATCATAAGTAGCAATACTACGATTTCCTGCATTGGCTATGAATTTAAAACTAGTTGTAAACATTGATAATAAGCCGATGGACATTATGCCAAGAATCGCAATTGCTATTATAATTTCCAACAAAGTCATTCCCGAATTATTCGTAATATGTAATTTCATTTCATCTCCTTACTGAAAGTAGTTATCATTTCCCATATATATTTCTTTTGAAACCAGCAACAGCTGGGTTAATCAAAAGGTCATTCATTGTAATTGCCGATGTAAAGCTCGAAGCACCACTATTTCCACCGTCAAATTTATCGCATATAACTTGACCAACATAGCTGCCATTACCCGCGCCTGTTATGGTAACTGATGCATTGGGTGCATACAGTACACAGTTCAGTGATGGCGCACCATTAAAAATGATTTCTGCTTGGTTTGAATAAAGTACCAATTTTGTCCCGCTCGCACAAATGATTTCACAGTTACCACCAAGAGCGATGGTGCCGGTTACGAAAAGATGAATCGTACCACCGCCACTTACAGTAAAATCGTTATTCCCATTTAAATCAATGCTTGGAATTCTATATTTCGTGACAGCACCATTGTTAATAATGCCGGTTGTTCCGTCTGGTAGGTTACGTGATGTATCAGGATCCAACAAAGCTGGGAATTCCGCTTCTTTTATCGTTGGAATCTGAACCGGATTAACAATAGGCGATACAGTATTCCCACTCAGTACTATGTCCTGAATGGCATCTGCATCCGATTGTTCACCGACAATCGTTACATCACCATCAATTTTTTTTGTATGGTTGGCAATATCAACATCATCTGCATTTGTTCCTACATTGCCTTTGTGATCTTTTCCGATTTTTGGCTTCAAATTTGAGAATACAGAGTAATCCAATAGATTGGCCGTTGTTTCTTTAATGGATAGACGTACACTACCAACTTCCGTTGTTGTCCCATTAATTGTTTGGTATACCTTTGAAGTGATTAACGGTGCAGATACTGATCCAGATACTGTGATACTGAAATCACGTCCATCGATAGTTCCCGTTGCTGGATTGACAGATGCTAATGAAATCACATTAGCCACCTCTGTTGGATTCTTGATCAAATACGAAGCCATCGCTTCCGCACCGGATCTGGCTGCATAATGCGCCTTGATCCTGTCTTCCTGGTGGATAACCTGCTTTGTTTCAGCAAGGGAAACAGCCAAAACCGCTGTACCCAAGGTCATCAGTACGGCAAACGCCATAATGACGATCATTAATGCAGAGCCTCTTTTGTTTTTCATAGTCAAGAACCTCCAAAAAATCTGTGATATTCAACTCTGCTTTAAAAATGCAACCATTTTAACTATGTAATTATTAAACATAATATCAATTCATTATACGCCCATATATTGTAATGGTAAATGATTATTTGCCACAATTAAACAGAGGAATCAGGCAATGCCCAATCCCTCTGTTTCCATTTGGTTATTGGAAATATTTGAAATTGTATTAGTGTCATTTGTCTTTGCTGACCTCTTACGTCTTGCGATCATAATACTGAGATCACCGCTTTAGCGTCACATTGGCCTAACCTTATCTGCATGCAAATTATCGGCTTTCATATTTCAATGCAACTTTTGGCGTAGCAGCAATTACAGAACTACTTCTTAAAAACAAATTAGGCAAAAGAATTTGTGTAGATATCAAATAATGCTGGGTGCCATCAATAGCTTTAACTGTAAATGTCAAATTAGAATTATTGAGAGTAAATCCGGTTTCAGGGAATTCAAACAAAAATGAGTGTTGAAACGTTGTATCATGGGTATTGGTCGTTAAATTCCATGCTTTGTGAATTAGCTCATCTGTAGCATCATCAAAATAGATATAGCTATAACCTGCGTCATAGATGGAAGGGGCATCAATCACTTCCACAGAAGTTGCATATCTTACTTGCTTCTGAATATAATCGGATGCAAGGCGAACATCACTTTGAATTCCGTATTGTGCATTCCCATGTGCAAATGTTTTAAGGCCAAATAAAAACATTGAGGCTGCCACGGATATCACAACTGATATAAGGCCGAGAACAATTAGCATTTCTATTAGTGTAACCCCTTTTCGTGAGTTCAACTGGTTGAAAACCATTGTAATCCCCCCTCATCATGGAACCAATGAAACTAATTGTACCGATCGAGTATTGTTTCGATATGTTACTGTGATGGTTATTTTATGCATACCACTTTGAGAAATATCTGCACTTGAAATAATGTAACCACTCACAACGGGTGCTGTCGGGTAGCCATTTACAGCGATTGGTGTTTTGGCGTAATGTGCATCCATAAAATCCTGTGCAATTCTAGTTGCTGTAGTTTTATTCCCCATAGAAAAAATCGTTTCAAGACTAAGCGTGAACATATTCAACATAGCAATAGAAATTATTCCTAAAATCGCTATTGAAATGATTACTTCAACAAGAGTAAATCCTGAGCTATTCTTTATTCTGTTCATAGCCTCACCTCTTTGTCCAACACTTCTATTTATTGCCATATTCTATTTTCCCAGATAAAATCTCATAATTACCCGAATTATGTCTATTGGTTGCTTCAATTATCGGGTCATTAGAATGAATCTCAATGAGGTCGGCTTCGGGATTAGACGAATTTAAATTAACATTATTTGGATAATAATACCACCCCGAATGGATCAGTACATTTGCATGGTGGCTATCATCGATTACATCACCTTCAAAATGAACTAGCCCGAATTTTGTGGGTGAATGTGGCGAGAATTCTCCAGCTAGATGGCTATCATAATAAGCGCCTGGATTCGGTATCAACTGACAATATTCAATGTATCTATCTCGGTTTTCAAATCCCGCTGGAATTGCAGACGTCCAAGGAGGGCATGTATTATTTGATACAGTTTCATCAGAAATCTTAAGAATCAGATTACCATCATCATGTCTCATCAATATCCTTCCGCCAAATAGCATGACCTCTGCGTCAAATGTAACGTCATTGGTTTGAGGTTGTAACCAAAAGGTGTCTCCATCTCCGTTCATCCCTGTGAATTTGATAACGGATGCTCTGAATAGAGATGGGGTTCCTGATTGTGGGGATTTAGAGGGAGTCCCAATAAACTGAATCCCTTTCCCAAGCATATCCTCACCAGGATTACTAGGATTCACATCACCCCAAAGATTCATAGCCCGTACCCACGCATCCGGGGCAGGAAACCAAGATTGAAAGCCAGTTGATATGGCCACAAGCAATGTTACTTGATCAGACACAACAGGACTGCCACTGCTTGCTGAAGCAGATCTAATTTTGATGAACTGAGGATTAGTTACGGGATACTTTTCGTATTGGATTGAATAATTTCCAGTGCCCAGTATTTGATTTACAAGATTAGGAAGTGCGTTTGCGTTTGAAAGTAATGTATCGAAATTTGGATTGGCAAGAGACGGCGCCGCAGCTATTAATTTTTCATAACCTACCTCGACACCTGACCTCGCAATATACTGAATTTGAACTTGTTTTTGAGATCGAGTAGCATGATTGGTTTCAGCTAAACTCAAGCCCAAAATCGCAGTACCCAGCACAGCAAGCACTGCCGTGATTATCAAAACAAATGCAAGTGCAGAGCCCCGTCGACTGTTCATAATAATTCTCCCACGCACATTGGCGTATAGCTTGAATTGTAATAAACCACTAACTTGAACAACTTTAAATGGATGACAACCCGTATAAAGCCATATATGCCCTTAATTTGTTTAATAATCAGCTTTGCTTGAATTACAGAACGATGGAATCCGATCCGATCTCAACCCCACCGTTCTGAAAAATTCACTTGAAATGCGTCAGCATATACACTGCTTCAGCCTTACTCATAAGAGCCTTCTTATCCGTAAGTCCTACAGACACGACAGCTTTCTCAGCCTGCAGCTTCTGAGCTGCAACATCCCATTTAAACGTAGGATCATTCTTGATTTTCTGCATAATATACTCAGCTTCTTCGTAGGTCATGGGATCTCTGGGGCGGAGGGTGTTGTCGGTAAAGCCTACCACAAACCCACCCAGATAACCTTTGAATACAGCTTTGGCAATGGCATTTTCGTAGCTGCCCAAATTCGAGTAATCAGTGAATTTGGTGAGATCAACCGGGGTTTCCGGTACAGGCCATTTATAAATCCGATCGGTCATGATGATGAATTCCCCTCTGGTCATTGGGGTATCGGGCCCGAACGTAGTTGCCTGGCCTTTCATCAGATAGCCTTTTTCACCAAAACTGTTAATTTCCTTCTCTGCCCATGTTCCTGCAATATCCGTATAAGGGACATACGCTGCTTCACCGGGTTCCTTGCCGCCTGTATAAATATAGTTCATTCTAAAATCATAAGCACCGGCAGATTGCATGAAAGGATTCACCTTGAAGAATGCTTCATCAGTAATCACCTGGTACAAATTATCCTTGTAGCCGGTACCCTCGTAGCCTGCCAGATAATATAAGCCAAGATCCGCTGTGCCAGTGAGGGTGCCATCAACATTGGTTGAGAGACTGATCCCATCCAACACCAGCATTTTTTGAAAATTCCACACTTTTTTAAGAAGACCATCAGCAGACTCGAATGTAGAATTAAAATCCATTGTCAATGCCAATTTCTTGAACGTCAATTCACTCACGGGTAATTCTTCGGGTGCAGTAAACTTAATTCCATTCACATCAACACCGGAATTGGCCACAAAATCGTTCAGCAGCAGAATCAGCTCTTCCTGCTCCGTATCGGTAAAATAAGTGTCCATTACTTTGCAGATC
>CAZEHS010000073.1:0-16784 GCA_964511875.1 uncultured Peptostreptococcaceae bacterium | reverse complement strand
GTTGTAAACATATGCAAGTACTTCTGCCACAGCCTGATAAAGATCTGGCGGGACAAAGTCGCCGATTTGTACTGCCTTGTACAGCGTTCTTGCCAATACTTTGTTCTCAACCACAGGCACGCGGTTAGCTTCAGCTATCTTACGTATATTGAAAGCAATAAGATCCTGTCCCTTTGCGACAACCCGGGGAGCTGCATCATTTTCGCTCTTGTAAGCAATTGCAATGGCATAATGAGTCGGATTAGTGATAATGACATCCGCTTTCGGCACATCCTGCATCATACGCTGCATGGACATCTGTCGCTGACGCTCCTTGATCTTAGACTTGATAAGAGGATCACCTTCAGTCTGCTTGTATTCCTCTTTAATTTCCTGTTTTGACATTTTCAACTGTTTGTTATGCTCATAGCGTGCATATATGTAGTCGAACAAAGCCACAACAATCAGGAATACAGCATTTCGCAGAATGATTTCATAAATCGTCTTCCACATGGCGGCCCCCATTATCCAGGGGTCCATATCGAAGAGGTTTATCATGAGTGCCTGCTTGTCGCTAAGATAGGAGAATGTGATATAAATCATCACAGCAGCCTTGCCGGAAGATTTCACCAGTTCTACGATGGATCTCAGTGAAAACATTCGCTTGAAACCGTTGATCGGATTCATGCGGTCCAGCTTGAACTTCAGTGGTTCTGCAGTGAACAGGAATCCGACCTGCATGTAATTGAGCATCAAACCAGTGACCATGACAACCATCACTATGGGACCTATCAATAAAAACATGTCCCACATGATCTGCGCGATGAATGCGGTGAACGATCTGGGCTCGAATACATCCCATGGGGCTGTGCATTTCTCCATTATGTTCATATAATGACTGAAAAAGCGTTCTATGAAAAATGGCCCGTAAAAGTTCAGAAAGACGATAAGGACCAGCAGGGCAACAGCACCGTTTGCTTCACGACTCTGGGGAACCTGGCCTTTTTGCCGTGCATCCCGTTGTTTTTTTGAAGTTGCTTGCTCTGTCTTCTCACCCTGGAAAAGGTCCAGACGTATGGAGGTGTTCATTATAACCCACTCCGTTGGTATAAATCGATTATCTCGTAGGCATACTGAATCATCAGTTCGTTCAGATATGCAATGATTCGGATGATATATGGAATCATGATATAGAAAAGGGAGAATCCGATCAGGATTTTCGTTGGCATCCCGACCATGAACACATTGAATCCCGGCATGGCCTTCGATAACAGTCCCATGATGACATCTGCAATCATGATGGTCAACAGGAACGGTGCAGCAATCTTGATCCCAATGACAAAGGATTGAACGAATATCACGTTGAAAATGTCCACCGCGCCCAGGTTCAATATTCCCTGTGCAAGAGGTATGACTCTGAAGCAATGCCAAACGGCTTCTATCACCCTATGGTGAGCATCTGTTACCAGAAAGACCATCATGGCCATCAGGTAAAACAGGTTGGCTGTCAATGGCATTTCCGTTTCATCTCTAGCACTTATGACATTGACCATAGAAAAACCGATGCTGGTGTCAATAACCATGCCAGCCAGATAAATCGCATTGTACACGATTGCCATGGCTATGCTGATACTGAGACCAATAGTCGTTTCAATCAGAATATGAAAGAAAAGATCCCACAATGTCAGGATGCCTGCGGTGCCTGTAATCACTGCAACCGGGTATACCAACACTGTCAGCAGCATCACCAGAGCTATCCTGAACTGAACCGGAACATTCGCGGCTCCAAAAAGCGGAATCAACGAAAAAATCGCACTGATCCGTGTGAATATCAATATGGCGACTATCAGGCTGTCAGTCAGAATCATTAGGTTCCTCAGGTAATCATGTTATTGATGTTCAGAAACACGCCTTCTGTATACTCGACTAAAACCTGAAGGATCCAAGGCCCAAGCAGCAGCATGGTAATGAACACTGCAAAAAGCTTTGGTACAAAAGTTAGAGTCGATTCGTTTATTTGTGTCGTTGCCTGGAAAACCGCGACTATCAGACCGATAATCATTGCCACCAACATCATTGGTGCAGATACAAGAAGTGTGACATACATGGCCTGAGAGTACAGATCCAGGATCATTTTTTCATCCATATTCAATCACCTCAACGAATACCCGCAAGTATGGCACGGACTATCAGGTTCCATCCATCTATCAATATGAAAAGAAGAATCTTAAAGGGTAATGAAATCATGACTGGTGGAAGCATCATCATGCCTAAAGCCATCAAGGTGCTGGCAACAACCATGTCTATTACTATGAACGGTATGAAGAGAAGGAAACCCACTTCAAAACCGGTTCTGAGCTCACTGATTATGAAGGCTGGAATAAGTGCCTTAGTGGGTACCGCTTCCAGATTTTCTACTGCTTCAGTTTCAGCTAATTTAACAAACAACGCCAGATCCTTACTGCGTACTTGTTTAAACATAAACTCACGCATCGGTATCATGGCGTTATCATAAGCCTGCTCAAGTGTTATTTCACCATTTCTCAATGGCTTGTAAGCTTTTTCATTGACCTCAGTGAAGGTGGGCGCCATAACAAAAAAAGTTAAAAACAGCGCCAAACCGATGATGACCTGGTTAGGAGGCGTTGTCTGAAGAGAAAGGGCTTTCCTAAGGAATGAGAATATGATGATTATCCGTGTAAAACAGGTCATCAGGAGCAGGATTGAGGGGGCCATTGACAGGATACTAAGCATGAGAACAACCTGGATGGTGCTGGAAATTTCCTGTGGAGTCTGCGCAGTCCCTACATTGACATCGATGTTCGGGAGTGTCAGAGGAGCATCTGCAAATGCAGCACTGCTTCCTGCCACGAATAGTAATGCCAGCATCATACAACCAATCATCAACCGTATGACTTTCAGGGTCATTTTATTCATGCCTCACCCTTGCTTCCTCTTCATGATTTTCTCGAAAACACTCCCGAATGTCTGAACTGGCAGATCCTGTTCAGGATATTCCGGTGTATAATCCTTCAATTTATCCAAAAGCCGTATCCCGTTGCGGTCCTGAAACAGGAAATAATGGGTCTGTCCTATCCTTACCATCATAAAATTCCTGTCTGTTCCTATGGGGAGCCGGTCTACAATCCGTATCTGCGTTCCAAAGGTACGGCCATAACTTTTAGAAACCCATCTGGTAGTCCAATATGCCATTCCAAGGACACCTGCAAACATCAGTATATAAAAAAGGCCGTACCATGGGCTGAATCCGGTTGAAACCGATATGGCGGCAGGGTGTACGATTCCCGACATCATCAATCCGCCTAGCCGATGACTTTCTTTACAGCTTCGATAACACGATCCGCTTGGAATGGTTTCACGATAAAATCACGGGCTCCAGCCTGAATGGATTCAATGACCATTGCCTGTTGACCCATGGCTGAACACATTACAATTTTTGCGTTCGGATCGATCTTTTTGATTTCCTTTACTGCTTGGATTCCATCTACTTCAGGCATTGTTATGTCCATGATAACGAGTTCGGGCAGCAGCTCCTTGTACTTCTCAATCGCCTTCTGCCCATTCTCTGCTTCTCCGCTGACCAGATATCCATTTTTCGTCAGAACATCCTTAATCATCATTCTCATAAATGCCGCGTCATCAACAACCAGGATTCCGTTTCCCATTGTATTTCCTCCCATATTCGCTTATTTCTTCAATCGTTTGTCAGGCATTACAATCTCGGTGATACGGATACCGTAATTCTCATCTACAACAACTACCTCACCCTTGGCAATAAGCTTGCCATTGGCATTTATATCAAGAGACTCACCCACCAATTTGTCCAGTTCTACGACAGTGCCTGGCGAAAAATCGAGAATCTCGCTGATCCGTTTTACAGTACGTCCTAATTCAACGGTTATCTCCAACGGGACATCTCTAATAAGGGCGATATCACTGTGATAATTCCCGAGATTCGCTCCATCATCAAAGCTGTTGAACTGCAAAGGCTGTGCATTAACTGGCATACTGGGCCTGTTTGCCGCTGGTTCAGGATAATCCTCCTGATAATCAGGAGCAGGCGTGCGTGATACTGTCTTTTCAGCTTGTGGCGGTGCAGCTTTGGGAGTTGCTTTCTCAACAGGTGGTGCAGCCTGTTCCGTTGATTTCCCAAGCAATCTCTGAACCATTGCTTTAGCCCATTCCACAGGCATGATCTGCATGATTTCGCTGTCTATGAGATCCCCGATGGTAATCCGGAAAGACACACTGACAATATTGGCATCTGGGGCAATATTGTAGACGCTCACATCGAACTTATCAAGTGTATCATAAAAAGCTTCTGGAGGTGAAATATCAATCTTATGCCCCAGCATTTCTGACAGTGATGTGGAAGATGAACCAATCATCTGGTTCATTGCCTCACTGATTGCGCTTAAATGAAGATCTGTCAGTTCGTCTGAAACATTCGATCCGTCCCCGCCCATCATGAGGTCCGTGATGACTTTCACATCCCGTTCATTGATGACCAGCAGGTTCAGTCCATCAATACCCATCCTGTAGTTGATCACGATTGTGACAACTCTGTCTGAAGTCTGTTTGGCGATCTCTTCGAAGTTGGTTTCTCTAACCTTAGGTGTTGTTATAGTAACCTTTTGGCCCAGCAAAGTGAACAGCGTTGTGGCCGCTGTTCCCATGCTGATATTCCCAATCTCTCCAAGTGCATCTTTATCTTCATCTGTAAGTAATTGCTTTCTTTCAGGTTCGCTGATCAGTGACCCGCCTAGTAATGCATTGATTTCGTCTTGTGAGAGCATATCAGCCATCCATATCCACTCCTTCCTCAGCATGCCTTGTTATACGGACGGCCATTCGGTTATTTTTCACACCAGGTTGACCATAGTACTTCATCTCTTGATCCACGTAAACCTGCAATTCATCGCTTACCTTATTGTTCAGAATGATGACGTCCCCTACCTGGAGACTTAAGAACTCATCTACCAGCAGTGTGGATCTCCCGATGATGGTCTTGACATTCAGATTCGCTTTTTCGATACGGGTATGCAGTGCCTGTCTTTCATCATCTGTCAGTTGTTTTTTCAGGTTTGATTGAAACCAAAGCTTAGAAGTGAGATTTGGCAGGATGGGTTCGATAACATAATGAGGAATGGCGATGTTCACCATTCCTTCCACCTCTCCGATTTTCAGATTGAAAGTAATCAGGGCAATGGATTCGCTGGGAGAGACAATCTGTGCGAACTGGGAGTTGGTTTCAATATTCTCAAGTTTAGGCTTGAGCTCAATGATATTTCCCCATGGTTCCTTCAAAAGATTGATGAACTTGTTCATGATGTTCTTTAGCAGAACCATTTCGATTTCAGTCAATGCTCTGGACTCTTTCAGAAGACCTGATTTGCCCACGCCCCCAAGAACCCGTTCAATCATTGCGAAGGCAACATCAACAGCGATATCAATGATAATCTGACCATCCAACGGTGAAAATTTGACGATTCCCAGAATGGCAGGATTGGATACGGAGTTGGAGAACTCACTGTAAGTCATCCCTTGTGTAGAAAGGACATCAACCTCAATGTACGTTCTAAGGTATCCAGACAGGAAGTTGTTCAGCAATCGGCTGAAGTTCTCATGGATGATCTCAAGAGTACGCAGCTGATCCTTACCGAACTTGTCCGGTCGGCGGAAGTCGTATTTTTTAACTTTCTTTTCCTTTTTTTCCTCTTCTATCTCAGTTACATCAACCTCCCCAGAACTCAAAGCACTGAGAAGATCATCTATTTCATTTTGAGAAAGAATGTCTGACATGTTTTCACCACCTGGTCTTGGAAGATGGTATCAATGAATCGGCATGGGGACTATTGAACAATGAAATCCAGGAATAGAACATCCGTGACCTGTTCAAGGTCGGCCTCCAGAATTTCCTGTACAAGTTCCAGAATATCCGCTCGGAGGCGTTCCTGACCATTGGGGGCAGAAAGCTGCTCCATGGTTTTGGTCCTGTACAGCTGATTGATATCATTCACGATCCGCGTCTTATTGCTTGTCAGTTTATCCGCCAACTCTTCATCCGTGTACTGAATGACAATTTTTGACTTCAGTATCTTACCTGGATCGGCAATGTTGGAGTACATTTCATCAAGTCCGAATTCCAGAGTAACTATCGGTTCCTCAGCTGGCGTAGTCTTATTAAAGACGAAAAAGTACAGCCCTGCAGCAATTCCCAATACAACCACAAGCCCGATTCCGGCAATAATTATCATTTTCTTCATAAAGGCCTCATTCTCCTTCTTTTTCTTCTAATTTTTCGGTGCTTCTTTTATTTCAACATCTCTAAGGATCACAATATCCACCCGTCTATTAAGCGCACGTCCCTCGGTTGTCGTGTTGTTAGCAACCGGATAATACTCTCCATATCCAGAAGCAGTGAACCGAGAAGGCCTTACCTGAGTATTTTCAATGTAGAATCGGATCACACTGGATGCTCGTCCAGTTGACAGCTCCCAGTTCGAAGGGAACACCGCTGTTCTTATCGGGATGTTGTCGGTGTGGCCTTCAACCCTGATATACCGTTCTGCAAACTCCGGTTTGTTGAGGATATCACCTAAAAAGCTCAAAATCTTCAAGGCGTCAGGTTTTAGAACGGCCTTACCGGAATCGAAAAGTACATTCTCCTTGAAACGCAACAACAACCCTCTTGCATCCAATTCGACCAAGACATTGGCTTGAAGGTTGTTTTGCTCCAGATATTTCTCTACCTTCTCCTTGAGCTGCTGAAGCTTTTCGGTTTCCACAGGTGATTCAGAAACTTGAGATTCGGGCATCCCATTAAAAACCATAGGCCCGTCAGACAGAGATAGCCCTCCGGGTAAAATCCCCGCAGAGCCTTGAAAAGACTGCATTACAGCCTCGAATTTCGCAGCATCAATACTAGAGAATGCAAATAACAATACGAAGAAACACATCAATAGGGTAACGAGGTCCCCATATGTAGCCAGCCATTCAGGTAATCCGGCTTTTGGTTCCTCCGGTTTTTTCTGTCTGCTCATGCTTTTTCCTCAACCACTTCAGGAGTCCCTGTAGTTTTGCGGATATGGGGAGGCAGGAACGCCTTTAATTTTTCCTCGATTATTCGAGGATTTTCCCCTGCCTGAATGGAAAGAAGCCCTTCTACCATCATTTCCTTTACCAAAACTTCCTCCTTTGACTTTATACTGACCTTATTCGACATGGGGATAAAAATAAGGTTAGCCAGGATGGAACCGTAAAATGTGGTAATCAGAGCTACAGCCATTGATGGTCCAATGGAGCTTGGATCGTCCAGGTTCTTAAGCATGATTACAAGACCAATCAGAGTTCCAATCATTCCGAATGCCGGTCCCAGTGAACCGAATACATCCAGCAAGTTTTTACCTTCACTGTGACGGGCTTCCATATAGGATATTTCCGTTTCCAAAATGTTCTTAACCAGTTCTGGGTCTGTGCCATCCACAATCAGCATAACACCCTTTTTAAGAAAATCATCATTGACCTGATCAACTGCTTCCTCAAGCGCAAGAAGACCTTCACGCCGGGCTACGTTGGCAAGTTCGATTATCTTATTGATGATCTCCGCAGCGCTGATAGTTGAAAGAGTCATGGTTTGTTTGAAAATTGCTCCACAACCCAATACCCTCTTTATCGGAAATGCAACGAAAACCGCACAAAAACAGCCACCCACAACGATTATTACAGAGGGAATGTCCACAAATGCCATGATGCTGACACCCCCGATTATAATACTCCAGGCCATCAGCGCGAGGCCAATAAGAATCCCGCCTATCGTTCCTATATCCAATCGTCACACCTCACCCCAGGTTAAGTCTTTGAAAGCGGCCTAAATGCTTAACTTACGCTTATATTGTACTATTCGGTCGATTAACTCGTCAATACTCTCAAGGGCGATAATTTTATGCCCTGTAGTCAGTGTAATTACTGTGTCTGGAGTACTTTCCAGCGTTTCAATCAGGTCCGGGTTAACATAAACCTCTTTATTGTTCAGCCGTGTCACCTTGATCATGCAGCCCTCCTTCGTTTAAAAAACAGGACCCCTTGCCAAGCAAAGGGTCCTGTCAGCAATTATCGCTTCAGATTGACCAGTTCCTGCAGGATTTCATCCGAGGTGGTGATGATCTTCGCATTTGCCTGGAAGCCGCGCTGTGTGGTTATCATCTCCGTGAATTGCTGGGAAAGGTCCACATTTGACATTTCCAGTGCTCCTGGTACAAGGGCACCAAAGCTGCCTGCACCCGGTGTACCCAATCGTGGATCACCTGAGTTAGGTGTCTTGACGAAAAGGTTCGAACCCATTTTCTTCAAACCGGAGGGATTATCAAATCCGGCCAGAGCGATCGTTGCCAGTGTCTTCTGAACACCGTTGGTATAGGTTGCGACTACTTCACCGGCACCGGAGATGTTGAAATTATCGATGCTGCCTGGGGCGTTTCCGTACTTTTGAGTTCCAGTGATATTGGAAAGAGAGTTGTTCGAAGTCACCTTGGAGAACAGGTTTGACTGGCCTAAGGCCCCTTGTGTTATTGGAAGTGTTATGTCACTTACACCACTATAGCTAAGAACGAGATTCGAAGCTGGCACAGGAGTGGCGGTTGCTGGATCTCCAATTACCAGTTTATCGAACGAACCATCCGTTTTAAAGAACGCATAAACTGCGTTATCCGGATCTGCCGGAGTTGATAAATTGGCTTCACCGAATGCTGCTGTTGTATCACCAGCTTTAACGATATTCATTGGTCTGTAATATCCACTGGCGGTGCTGACCTTATCACCAAAATTGATGTTCAGACCATGAGTGCCGCCAACGGAATCATAGACGTTCACTGTTGTTGTGTAAGAGGTGTCGTTGATGCTTATGTTACCGCTAAGGGTCCACTCATCTCCGATTGGAAGAGTCGGCGGAACAGTTGTTGCCGGACCTGAAGCGCTGGCAGGCTGCGTGGTCGTCTTATCGATGACAATGGGGTTTCCGTCACGGCCCAGTACCTTAAAGCCGCCCGGGGTCACCAGATTGCCGGACACATCAACGGTGAAGTTTCCTGCCCGTGTGTAAAACTGGTTCTGCCCGCCATCGTTGGAAACGACGAAGAATCCGTTGCCGTCGATCATAACATCTGTGGGGTTGTCTGTGCGCTGTGTAGAGCCTTGTGTATGCTGAACATCCATGCTTGCGATATTTACACCCAGTCCGATGGATTGGGGGTTGGTGCCGCCGCGTCCGCCCTGAGGGGATCCGCCGCCTTTGATGGTCTGTGCGAAAACCTCCTGGAAACTGACTGTTTGGCCCTTGAATCCAACTGTATTTACATTGGCAATGTTGTTGCCGATTACATCCATTTTGGCCTGGTGCGCTTTAAGACCGGACACGCCTGAAAACATGGATCGCATCATAGGGAAGACCCTCCTTGTTTAACTGATTGTTGCAGTCCTGATCCCGTCTGTCATTCGGGGATCATAGCTTCCTTGAGAAGGTCCGGCTATACGATGACTGCTCCGTCGATGTTGGTGAACACATTATCCTTCAACTGATCTTCTGATGATGCTGTGATGATGGTTTTTGATTTTACACTTGCAATGAAAACATTGTCATTCATCAGAATAAGTGCTTCTTTAACCCCTTTGGCCTCAGCCCTGTCCACTGCATCGGAAATTTTGGTGATATCCTGCTGGGTCAACTGGATATTCCGGCTTTTTATCCGGTCAAGAGCATGCTTTGAAAATTTAAGTTCCTTCCTGCCTATCTGGTTAAGCACATCCCCAAAAGTTGGCTGGCCTGTTTTGGATGTCTGAACCTGTTTGGATGGTTCCTGCCTTATGCCGCTGTCCTGTAGGATTCTAGTCTTGTGCATCATGTAATCGTTATTCATGAGTTTCGTCACGGTCTACACCTCCGACCGGCTATTGATATGCTGCTGCGGTCTTACTCTGGTTGATTATGTCCTGTATGGCTTGTGTCTGTTTTTCGATTTCAGTGAGTTGGGACTGCTGGCCCTCTGTTAGACCGGTAAGGCTTATGCCAAGCTTCTGCACCTGTGCCAGTAAAGTAGTCAGTGAAATCTCCATATTATCCATTGCAGTGGAGCTCTTCTCCAGTGTAGTCGATACCTTATCCATCGTCTTATTCAGATTGGTAAGCTGTTCAAGTGAACTGAACTGCGCCATCTGAGCGATGAAATCCTTATCCTCCAATGGATTCATAGGATCCTGGTTAGTAAGCTGCGTCATTAGGATACTTAAGAACTGATCTTTTTCAGAAATCTTACTGCTAGGTTTCGAAGTGTCAGATTCCTGAGCTTTCATTATTTCAGTGAGCCGAGTCAGCTGAGACTCTGTCAATGTACCGACTGCCATTATGATCCCTCCTATCCCAAATAATCAAATGTTGATTCTCGCTGAACCGATTCCAGAGACATCAGTCTTTCTTCAATGCGCTCCAAGGAGCCTTCGATCCGAGCTGTTCTGTTTCTTAATCCTTTGCCGCTGTTTGAACCCTGCTGCTGCTGATTGTCCTTACGTACTGAAACATTCAGATCGAATGTGCTGAATCCCTTATCCTGCAATGCGCTTCTCAAATCCTGAAGATTCGCTTCCAAGGCTTGTTTGACTGCCTGAGAATCGACTTGAAACTCTGCCAGTACGATCCCTCTGTCAATTGAAACCTTCAGTGCCACATTTCCGAGGCTTTCAGGTTTTAGCTTCATGATCATTTCAGATTTTCCATCATCAGTCTTGAAGTTTGTTTTCACAGACTCTACGATCTGTTCCATGATACGGCTTTGAAACTGTGTTTTCGCCTGAACTCCATCCCTTACCGCATCCAGAGTATCCTGAAATGCCTGAGGATTTGCAATTCCCTGCGCGGCACCCGGCACAGCAGATTTGAGTGCTGCTCCATCGATTTTCTCAGCGTGCTGATTTTGATCAACGGTTGAAGCTTTACTTTGCTCTGAACGTTGCGAGCCATTCTGACCAGAGATTCCGGCAATATGAGCCTGTTTTTCCTGTGACTGAGCCATTTGCTCTGACTCATCCGAGTCAGACTGCTGATTCTGAGCTCCGGAATCCGGTGCGCCTGCATTTGAAATCGGGCTGATCAGTTCTGTTGGTTCAGATATCGGATCCATGACTTCTGCTGCAACCGGCTTTTCTGCACTTGTTTCAGGCAATTTTACAACAATCCCGTTCAGTCTGGTCATTAAATCGTCGAGCTTCCCTGAAAATCGGGGTTCTGATTTTACAGCTAAGGTGTCCTGCAGGGTTTTGATTTCTGAGAGGACTTCTTTCATGGCATCTTTCAGTTCCGGATGCTCTGAGATGATATCCTCCTGCGCTTCGACGATTTTCTCAAGATGATTCAGAATGGGAGTCCCATTTTGCCCTAAGACCTGTCGATTGCTCAGATGTCGTGCATCATGGATGTCGGCGATGTTTCCGCCTTTGATTTCACAGTTTACGCTTGGGGTTCCGGCTGCCCGTTGATCAGTATCAGCTTCACCAATGGATTCCATCGACTTCAGGATTTCATGGTGATCCGTTTCCTGAGTCCCGTTTGCCTGCTTCTGTGCTCTTAGGGTCTCGATAAGGGAATTGATTTCAGTTAGTGCATCCTTCAGGTCCTTTGCAAGAGTTTTGAGCTTGTTCGAATCAATATCAGGTTCCTTCATGGCTTTTAACGTATCCCTGACCTTCTTCGCCAATTCCTTCAGCTGTTCCTTCGCAGGATTCTTTCTTAAGTGTTTCTCGGTCTTCTCAGCTTTAACAACAGGTTTTTCCTGATCCTGCCGGGCCTGGATCTTCTTTTCGAAGACAGCTGCAAAGGATTGGGTGCTCGCCCTCGACAAACCGCCTCTGAATACAGATGCTCCAGATTTAGCTGGCAGCAGGGTTTGAAGAATCGTGCTACTGCCTGACATGTATCCACCTCCTATTCAATTTTGGGGAAGTGCGAGTTTCTTGGACACCTCCGCTGATAATGTGTTGTCAAAAGATAAGAGGATTGCAGCCACTTTCTTCTGACTCATCTTCGTAAGAACAGCCACAGCCAGGTCTTCATCAGTGATCCGTATTTCATCTCCATTGCTGAGGGGGTATGCTTTGAATGTCCCGGAGTTCTGGAAATACTTTTTCAGGATCTCGGAGATTTTCTGGTCTTCCAATTTACTGAAGATGTTGTTCAGCTCATTGATATTATCGTCATAAGCCTTATAAACCTTAAGGGCCTTTTGAATATCTTCTGTTAATTTGTCTTCACCGTTTTTCAATGTCTGCTGATCCTTGACCGTATTCAGTATTTTGAACACCAGAGCTTCATCCTGAACCTTCGCAAGAACCTCACCGGATTTAACCGGACCCATCTCCCCATATATCGTTGCCAGATCTTCAAGCTTATAGGTTTCTTCACTTCCAAGGGACAGTGCAAGCTTTGACGCATCCTCAGTGGAGAGGATTTGAGCGGTATTCTTAATTTGCACGCGACGATTTTCACGATTGGACATAAGCGCTCGGATCGTGCTGGCCTTTTCATTTGAAAAATTATTGAGAATCTGGGTCCGATCTTCAGGACGCAGAATTTCCAGATACCCAGCCACTCTGACATCCGAACTGAATTCCAGTATTTCTGCAACTTTTTGTATACCATCCCGATTTTCATTGATAATCAGGTGCAGCTCATCCAATGCTCCGATCATGTTCAGGCTGTCCAAATACTTGGCACGGTCCATCAGTGATGTATCCCTTTCCTTTTCGATGGATTCAACCGTCGACATCAGGACATTCTTCTTTTGATTCGCCAGCCTGAGCTGTTCGAGGATAATATCCGATTCATTGGGATTTTGTCTGAGCATCCCCTTGACTACTTCGTTATAAAGTTCCAAATCCTCTTTTTTTATCAGGTTCAGCTTGTCTACAGCCCTGTCTGTTTCAATGCTCAGAAAATAGTCCGAGATTTCCTGAACCTGAACGGATGTTTCTTCCGGGGTCGGGTAACTGTCAAAAAAGGCCCCAACGGGCCCCGGAAGCTGTGACAAAACCGGATTGACTGTATCCTTGACGGAGTCACTTAAAAAATATGCCGCTCCGAAGACAATCAATGGCGCAACCACAAGAGCTCCGATAACTGTAAACACCAAAGAACCGCCCCCGGTCTTTTTGTCTTCTGATTTTTGCTGTTCTTTGGCCATAGTCAGTTCCATCCTTTCACTGGCTTTGCTTTTTTGAACTGCCGAAAGTGACAATCTCATCCGTTATCAGCTCTTCAGCGAGCTCAGATTCTTTCAGAAACTGGATATACTCGTTCTCCTTGAGTTTCTCCATGATTTTTCGTTTTTTCGCTGTTTCACTAAGCTTCAGCCTTGTCTCATTCACATCGTCCTGCTTAAGTTCAATGAGGAATTTCTGATTTTCAATCGCATCCATCATCCATTTTCGTTCAGTTTCAGCAGTTCTGAGTACATGGACCGTGCATCCGTTCGAAGCCTGGACTGCAGTGGTTTCTTTAAATTGCAGCAGTTTAATGTCAAGCAGATCCATTTGGCCGATCAATTCATGAAGGTCTCTGAGCTTCAGTGCTAAAGAGTTACGGCACTTTTCCTCTTCATCCATTCTCAATTGCAGTATTTTCTCATATCGAAACATGAAGGTTTCCATGACTGAGTCCCGTTATCCTTCCTGTGTTATCAGCAATAGTCGGGTTAATGATTCATCGAAACCGAAATTCTCCTGAACATGTTGTGTCAGGAATTCCTTAAAGGCGTCAATTTTCCGGATTGCATAGTCAATTCTGGGATTAGTGCCTTTCACATAAGCTCCTATATTGATGAGATCTTCCGCCTCACGGTATGTAGCAAGGATTTCCTTAAAGCTCCTGGATGCTTTCATGTGTTCATCCGATATGATATTCGGCATGACACGGCTGATGCTTTCCAGGATATCGATGGCAGGAAAGTGACCCTGGGTGGCCAATTTACGCGACAGGACTATATGCCCGTCCAAAATACCTCGGACTGCATCCGCAATGGGTTCGTTCATATCGTCCCTGTCCACCAATACGGTGTAAAGCCCTGTAATGGATCCCTTATCTGAGTTTCCAGCCCTTTCGAGCAGCTGCGGCAATACTGCAAAAACCGATGGCGTATACCCCCGTGTCACTGGAGGCTCCCCGACCGCAAGCCCTATTTCACGCTGAGCCATTGAAAAGCGTGTCAGTGAGTCCATCATGAGAATCACATCTTTCCCCTGATCACGGAAGTATTCCGCTATCGATGTCGCCAAAAGTGCCGCCATGACCCGCACCAGTGCCGGTTTATCTGATGTTGAAACCACAACAACAGAACGGCTGAGTCCTTCTTCACCTAGGTCATTCTCAATGAACTCCCTTACCTCTCTGCCCCGCTCACCGATTAATCCTATGACGTTCACGTCAGCCTGAGTATTGCGTGCAATCATCCCCATCAATGTGCTTTTTCCAACGCCGCTGCCGGCAAACACCCCGATCCGCTGCCCTTTTCCGCAGGTCAGGAGACCATCCATGGCCTTGACTCCCAAGGTGACGGGTTCCAGTATCCTGTTCCTTAGCAGTGGATTAGGGGGAAGATTGTAAACAGGATACTTCCTGTTCAAAATTGGTTTCGGCAGGCCATCAATCGGGTTTCCAAGACCATCAAGAACTCTTCCTAAAAGGCCGTCTCCAACTTCTACCTGGAGAGATTCGCCGGTGGCTATCACTTTGCTTCCTGGTCCGATCCCGCCCATTTCTCCTAAAGGCATCAATAGGACAGTTTCGCCTTTGAAGCCGACGACCTCTGAAATAATAGGGTTTTTTCCTTTCAAGGGATAAATCAGGCAGATTTCCCCCATGTTCACAGCCGGACCCTGGGATTCAATGGTCAGGCCGATCAGCTTGGATACCCGTCCGGAATACCGGATCAGATTGGCCCGTTCAAGAATACGATTGTATTTGGGGATGAAATTCAATTCATTCACTGGCCAGCATCTCCTCAAAACTTTCCTTTATCTGTTCAAACTGAGTCCAGATACTGCTGTCAATGCTTCCGGAAGCTGCATCAATGATACAGCTTCCACATTTCAGGGACTTGTCAGCCTTGATATTGATGTCATCCACGTTCTCGGCAAGAGCCAGAATCTGATCCTTCATGCTGAGCGCCATGTCATAATCATCTGCCGATACCCGAAGTGCCAGGCTTTCCGTATAGGTGAGTTTCTCCATAGCCAGACGGATGATCCCACGTATCAAATCGTAGTCTTCCTGTATGCGTTTTCCAAGTATCATCTCTATCGTATCAAGAATCAACTGAACCGCATCCACTTCGATTTGTCTGGCTGTTTTTTCCTTAACCTGCATTATTTGCTTCTTAACAGCAAGGGCTTCCTGAATCAGAGCCTCCGCAATGGACCGCCCTTCATCGAAGCCCGCTTGTCTTCCAGCTTCATTGCCTTGTGCCTGAGCCTCAAGCCTGATCGTGTGAGCCTGCTCGTATGCTTCTCTCAAAATGATTTCACGATCCTGCTCCGCTTCCAGAAGCCGGATCCGGGCTTCTTCCTCCACCGCTTCCATCCGCTGATTGATCATTTCTTCAGGACTAAGCTCATCCTCAAAGTCATCAGAATCCCCATCGAAACCATCCGGTGTTCCGCCATGGTGGTGATGCATCAGATGTGATGGAACAATCTGCGGTGCCAGCTGATATGCTTGATTGTCCAATATCAGCCGATGGTGTTTAACTAATTTAGACAATTATTTCATCTCCTCCGCCTCGGCTGATGATGATCTCTCCTGCCTCTTCCAGCTTACGGATCACGTTGACTATCTTTTGCTGGGCTTCTTCAACATCACGTAGTCTTACAGGACCCATGAACTCCATATCTTCCTTGAGCATCTCCGCCATCCGTTTGGACATGTTGCCGAAGACCATGTCCCGGACCTCATCTGTGGAGCCCTTGAGGGCAACTGCAAGATCGTGGTTATCGATTTCACGTATGAAGCGCTGTATGGAAACAGAATCCAGTGCCATGATGTCTTCGAAAACGAACATGCGCTTCCGGATCTCTTCGGCAAGCTCTGCTTCCTGAATCTCCAATGTTTCCATAATGAATTTTTCCGTACCCCGGTCCACCGCATTCAGGATATCGACAATCGCCTGGATACCTCCGGCTACGGTATAGTCCTGTGTGACCATGGATGACAGCTTTCTTTCAAGAACCAGCTCAACTTCCTTTATGATCTCCGGTGACGTCGATTCCATCATGGCTATCCGCATAGCCACATTTGCCTGCTTTTCCTGAGGCAAAGCAGAGAGTATCTGGGCGGCCTGGTTTGAATTCAAATAGGACAGGATCAATGCCAGCGTTTGAGGATGTTCATTCTGTATAAAGTTCAGTACCTGGTTGGCTTCAGCCTTCCTAACAAAATCGAAGGGTCTGACCTGAAGGCTGGCGGTAAGCTTGTTGATGACCTCCAATGCCTTTTGTGAACCGAGGGCCTTTTCCAGAATATCCTTGGCGTAATTGATGCCCCCCTCGGATATGAACTCCTGAGCCAGACATATCTGATAAAACTCCTCCAGGACATGATCCTTCTCATCAGGAGAAACTTTCCTCATATTGGCTATTTCCAGAGTCAATTCTTCTATCTCTTCATCGTTCAGTTGACTGAATATCTTGGCAGACTTTTCAGGGCCCAGTGCAATGAGCAGAATCGCAGCCTTTTCCTTACCTGACAG
>CAZEHS010000072.1:0-16960 GCA_964511875.1 uncultured Peptostreptococcaceae bacterium | reverse complement strand
AAAGGCGTCATCACAAGGTCCTGGACAGGACCGTGCACGTCTCTGTAAGAACCTGCAATAACCTTGATTTCATAACTTTCAGTCAGAATTGAAGGAATATCTTTTGCTGTGATATCCCGATATTTTGGCATGCACATCTTCTCTGACTTCGGTAGATTGACCCAAAGCTGAAAACCTCTCATTGGTGCATTGCCCGCTTCAGGCATTTCCTGATGGATAATGCCGCTTCCTGCGGTCATCCACTGCACTTCCCCCTGAGAGATGACACCGCTGTTTCCAAGGCTGTCCATATGGGCCACAGATCCTTCCAGCATGTATGTGACGGTTTCTATCCCACGATGGGGATGCCAGGGAAAGCCTTTGATATAATCCTCTTCCCGGTCTGAACCAAAGTAATCAAGCATCAGGAACGGATCCAGCCATTCCTTCTCATAATACCCTGCCATTCGACGAAGTTTTACACCTGCCCCTTCCATCACCAGATTGCCGCTTAGAATATGACCTGTTTTTCGAATCGTCTTCATTGATTGCCTCCAGTCAATTATTATGGTGAAAACAAAGCAAATGCAGTTCAAGTCTGTTCTATATTACCCACAATTACCTGACCTAAGCAAAAAGCAGCCGAAATTCGGCTGCTTTTTTGCTGCTATTGTCCCAAGATATACTTTGCCATAGGTGATTTTTCATCCAGAACTATCTTGGATCCTGGACCGTAGATGCCGGGCAGGGTTTTCATCGTGCGGTAGAATTCAAAGAACTCAGGATCCTTACCATAGGCGATATTGTATATCCTGGCTGCTTCAGATTCTGCTTCAGCATTGATGATCTTGGCTTTCTTCTCCCCTTCAGCTGTGATGATATTGTACTCCTTATCCGCCTGCGAGGTGATGGTCAGGTACTCCGAATCGCCTTTGGAACGGTATTCCTGCGCTACTTTTCCACGCTCATTGGACATCCTGTCGAATATGCTTTGGTGGGTAGTCTCAGGAAAATCTGTTCGCCTTACCCGTATATCCACCACTTCAACACCATAGGATATCAGGTCCCCATTCACCGTGGCGACAGTGTCCAGTATCATTTTTTCCCCGAACACCTTATCGGATATCAGCGTATGGGCGATCACCCTGCCTATCTGCTGATTCATTCTGGAATAGATCAGATCATCAATCCGTGTGGCTGCATTCTGATTCGTGTGAAACGTGTTGAAAAACCTTACAGGATTCTTGATTTTCCATTGAGCGTTATTATCAAAAATCAGTGTTTTCTTATCATTGGTGATGACCTGTCTGGGCAGTGTATCGTAAGTCATCAGCCGTGTGTCATAGGTCAGGACGTTATCAATGAATGGCCATTTGAAATGGAGCCCTTTGCGGGTATCGATACTGACGTGCTGAAGCCGGGGGTCTTCTTTCAATTCGTTGATCACATCCGGATACCTGACATCCACCACGACTTTGACGACTGCATCGAAACGTGTGACAACTGCCTGTTCCACAGCAGTAACCTGATAGGTGCATACTGGAAAAAGAAGAAGCAGCAGCAAGGGAAGCCACAGGATATTCAAAATACGCAGTTTCGACTTTCCTGGCATTTTCGTTTCCGGTTTACGATTCTCTTCCATGGAGTCCCTCCTTATGGCTTCGCCTTGTCAACGGGAGTGGTGAATCCGTTACCAAGGGGAAGGAATTTAACCACGGAACCGTCACTTCTGGCCACGTAGAGTTCAGCAGTCTTGAGGATTTTTTCCATTGTCTCCAGGTAAAGCCGTGTACGGGTGACATATTTCCCTTGCTGATATTCAACCAGGAGCTGCTCGAATTCAGCAACATCTCCTTGAGCATTCTTGACTCTGATCTCTTTTTGACCGGTTGCATCATTTACAAGTTTGTCAGCGTTCCCTTTAGCTGGCACAACCTTTTCGTTGAAATATTTCTGAGCCTGTTCGATCTTCCCGTCCATTTCTTCCCTGGCTTTATTGACATCGTCGAAGGAAGCCTGTACCTCTGCCGGTGGACTGACATCCTGAAAGTTTACGCCTCTGATCCGAACGCCCAGCATGTATTTCTCGCATACTGCCTGAATGTCATCAGCAATCTCTTTTTGAATGACTTCTTTGTTTCCGGTAAGTATCTCATCCATCGGACGAGATGCCACTCCCCGCCGGATTTGTGATTCAGCCACCACTCGAAGGGTTCCAATAGGGTCATCCACTTCGAATATGTAATTTTCAGCGCTGACGATCTGATACTGAACAACTGCTTCCACATGAATCAGTTTTTCATCGCCGGTAATCATCATGGATTCATTAGGTTCTGCTTCATATGTGGCATCGCCTCCCTGCTTGCCTTCCTCAGCAGTCCTGAAGCCGAATTCCAGCCGATTCACAGCACTGACATCAATGGGGACGACAGCCTCTATGATGGGCCACTTGAAATTCCAGCCCGGCTTTTCAACAGTCCGTACATACTCGCCAAATCGTGTAACAATCGCCACTTCCTTCTGCTTCACCGTATACCAGCAGTTTCCAACCAGTATATACGCAATTGCAACCAGCAGAATCCATTTGAGCCACCCGAATTTCATTGTCGACCTCATTGAATCTGTAAATTCTTTCAGGGACCGTTTCATCGTAACACTCCTGACATGATGGATTTGCTCAACAATCCAGTATCAACATGGATCTCTCTTGAGTATATAACACTATTGGCTTGGGTTTCCTGCATTCCCGTTACAAAATCTCATCATTTCATGTCTTTTCCGCTGTCGTATCAGGCCTGATCCATGATGAAGCGGTCTAGCTCCTCTTCCGAATAGACTATCAGGCCGGCTTCCTTCAATGCGGCGGCTGTGAACCCCATGCCCGGAATTTTCACGTGATTGAAGGACCCATCATAAATGAGATTGACACCGCATGAGGGGCTGCGTTCTTTTAGCACAGCACAGACCGCCCCAAAGAGTCCTGCCAGCTTCAAAGACTCTGAGGCGCCCTTTACGAATGCTTCTGTCACATCCGATCCATCCCTGGTTAGAACCCGCTGATTGTCCTCACCGACGATTTCGGCTGGAGCCCGGGGTGTTGGCAGTCCCCCGAGCTGTTCTGGGCAGATGGGTATAAGACGATGCCCGTTCAGGGCCTTCAGCCACTCAGGCTGAATATTTTGACCGCCGTCATAGCGACAATTGATTCCTAACAGGCACGCACTGATCAGTATGGTCATTTCAGTTCCACAACGGTCACGCCGTTGCCTCCCTCATAGTAGCCGCCATCCCGCATGGATTTCACATGGGGATGTCTCTTCATGTATTCCTGAAGACCCCGTCGCAGTATTCCTGTACCCTTGCCATGAATGATATGGATTTTCTCACGCTTTGAAAGATAAGCTTCATCAATGAATTTATCAACATTCATCCATGCCTCTTCCAGATCCAGTCCGCGGACATCCACTTCCAGGCCCACCGGTTCCAGCCGTGGCCCCCCGGTGTCCGATCCCTGGAATTTCTGTCTGGTCTGTTTTTCTTCCTTGACCCGTTTAAGCTGATTAAGGGGGACTCTGATTTTCATGATTCCTAATTGAATCTGCACCTCTCCGCTGGTGTCAGGCAGGGTCTGGACCGTCCCGATCTGATTCAGGGACATGACCTTGACCTGCTCTCCCAGTTTAAGGTCCGTCAATACTTCGTCCGGAGTAAGCACCTCGACCTCCTGGAGCTTTTCCTGGAGGCTGCCGTTGACCTGACGAAGTTTGTTTCGTGCATCTTCAATCATCTTGTTGCCGCTTTTATCAAGCTGGCCGGAATACTGCCTCAGTTCCCTGATGACAGCCTCTGATTCTTCTCTGGCGGCCTTGATGAGTTTCCGTGCATCATCACGAGCGTCATTCAAAATACGGTCCTTCTGATCGGAAAGTTTCTCGCTCCGCTCTTCCAGCCTTTTCTTCAGTTTATCCGCATCAAGCTTCAGGCGCAGCGCTTCATCACGGTCGGCTTCAGCTGTTCGCCTGCTCTCTTCGATCTGGGTCAGGACATCCTCGAACTGGATACTGTCCCGATTCACAAAAAGCCGGGCATGATCAATGATATCCTCGGTGAGACCAAGTTTGGCAGATATCTCGAATGCATTGGATTTTCCAGGAATACCGATCAGAAGCCGGTAGGTTGGGCTCAAGGTTTCAACGCTGAATTCCACTGATGCGTTTTCAAATCCTGGTCGGGTAAGAGCGAACTGCTTGAGTTCATTGTAATGTGTGGTGCCAACCGTTCGGATTCCCTGATTGTGCAGGGTAGAGAGTATGGCCATTGCCAGAGCAGCCCCTTCAGTAGGATCCGTTCCTGCGCCCAGTTCGTCCAGCAGTACCAGGCTGTTTGGAGAAACATGGGACAGTATTCCCACAATGTTCTTCATATGGGATGAAAAGGTGCTAAGGCTCTGCTCAATGCTCTGCTCATCCCCGATATCAGCAAAGATATCATCAAAGACCGGCAAGGTGGTACCATAATCCGCCGGCACATGAAGGCCGGTCTGGAACATCAGGCAAAGCAATCCAAGAGTTTTAAGCGTGACGGTTTTTCCGCCGGTATTCGGCCCTGTAATGAGGAGTGTATGGAATTCTTTCCCCAACCATATGTTGGTTGGAACAACACTCTTCGGGTCTATGAGAGGATGCCTGCCGTTCCGGATCCTGATGTAGCCGGATGTGTTCAGTTCAGGTTCAACACCCTTCATGTAGATCGATAGACGCCCTTTGGCAACAAGCGAATCCAATTGGGCTAGAATTTCGAGGTTGGCTTGAATTGCGGATGCATGGACCCCTACGTTTCCTGATATTTCCGTCAGTATCCGGATGATCTCATCCCGCTCCTTCAGCTTCAATTCTCTTAGCTCGTTATTCAACTCCACAACGGCGATAGGCTCGATATAGAGTGTGGCTCCGCTGCCTGACTGGTCATGGACCAGTCCTTTGATGGAGGATTTGTGTTCGGCCTTGACAGGAACGACGAAACGGTCCTGTCTTATCGTGACCAGGGAATCCTGAAGAAATTTCTGATTATCCTGAGAGTGGATGATCTGGTCCAGCTTTTTCCGGATTGAAACATGGGCATTTTCGATGGCCCTTCGAATACGTCTCAGCTCCGGGGATGCATTATCCGATATTTCATCTTCACTGACAATGGCTCTTTCAATCACTGTTTCAATTTCCTTCAATGCAGTGATTCCTGAAGCAAGACTTCCCATCAGGGGATATTTATGCCCGTCCTCATTGGCAGTCAGAATGGTTTTTTTCAGGTTCCGGGCACTTCTGAGAGTGTCTGCGACCTGAAGCAGCTGCCCGGGAACCATATAGGACCCTATGACAGCCAGTTGAATACCGGATCGGACATCGTGAATCGGGCCCATATGAACCTGACCCAAATGCGAAATCAGAGCAGACGCCTCCGATGTTTCCTGCTGCCATTTCATTACAGTTTCCGGAACGGAAGAAGGGACCATCTGATCGATGACCGACTTTCCCATCTCAGAACCTGCCAGCTCCCGCAGGCGGCTTTTTATCTTATCAAATTCAAGAAGTCGTTGGACCCGTTCATTCATGGATATCACCTCATGATTATCTTCTATTACTCAATGCCGTTCTTGAATGCCCCTGCCGTATGAAGCTCCGATTTGAATGCGGCATCTGTATCCCGTGGTTTTGCATATCCCGCCAGAACTGACAGGAAACCCTGCGTGATCCGTCGGACCATTTCAGGCCGCTCCATGTCAAAGTCCAGTCGAAAACGGCTGAATGTATTGACAGGCAGTCCACTTACGGCATCAATCAGATTAAGGACGCGGGAGTTCATCACTTCGAACAGCCCATCCCGACACTTAGCCGGAAATACGAATCCTTTTTCGTCCTCCAATGTAAATCGCTGACCGCCTTTTTCCAGACACGGTCCTTCGCACTGAACCGGACACAGGGGGCTTGTCATGACTGTAAGCCTTCCATAAACGAGCAGTTCTGTGTCGCTGTACTGTGCAAGATCCAGCAGTTCATCCCTTGAAAGCTCTGGAGACAGACAACCGCTGGAGATGCCGTTATTCAGGCAAAAGGCCAGTGACCAAGGATTAGTCAGGTTCAGGGTGTGGTCACCGATAAGGTCCCCTGATGTTTGGCTCAAACCGGTCTGTCCCAGGTTACCTATCCTGACAGGGCCTTTCCAGCCCGCTTCCTGAAGGATTTCCTTAGTGCTTTCAACATCCCGTAAGCCTGTAAGCGCCGGAATGGCGGGACAAAGAGGCAGGTTCATGGTTCGCGACAGTTCGATAGCCTCTTTCAGGGTGTTTAGATCCGTATAATCCACACGCAGGAGGGTCAGGCCTTTCAATATCTTAAGCTGTTCCAGGCCTGAAACTGTAACGACCACACCGGCCTTGTCCCTGCTGTATATTTTTTGTTGAAGAGGAACCGGAGAGATGTGCAGAACAGGCACTCGCGGATAAACGCGTGTCCGCAGAGCATCCAGCTGTTCCAACGCATCCCTTCGAAGATTATTCAGGACTTTTACCGGGATGAACACCTTGGGATCGATATGCATTTCCAACGCCTCGATCATGTATGGCGTATCTCCGGTTTTTCGAATTTGCTCCTTGATGCGTTCTTCATCAGCCCCCTGATTCTGAGCCGGTTCCAGATGCTGTTCTGTTGTTATGGTGATCTTGTGATTATCTGAATCCTGAATCCAAAAGCTTGCCTTTTCACCTACCTGAAGGCGCAATCCAGCCGTAAGGAGAACTTTTCGCTGATTTGTCTCGGAAAACTGCTGGGCTTCCTTACCCATATCCAGATCCAGAGTCTTACGGACCTCACAGCCTTCGGGCACCCATGTATCGAATGGAATTGCGACACGCTGGCCAGGACCGGCCTTCTGTACTTTTTCTTTCTCAATGAAAAGTCCATTCACATGGGCGCCAGGTTCGTCATTGCCTGCCAGGACCTTAACACCGTCGCCTGTTCGGATATTGCCTGTCAGTGTGATATGAAGCTGTTTCCTGTATCGGTCATATCCGGATGTCTTGCCTATCAGCTGGCCCATATTACCGGGCCCTTTTGTTGTAAGGACATCGACAGGTAAGGTATTCAATAGACGTCCGGATGTTGTTTCACGATTGAATACTCCCTGCATGCCAGGAGCCCCATGAACTGCCTTGTGCGGTAGTGCGAGGATCCTGTCAAGCTCCTGACGGTAGGCCGACACAACTGCAGCCACGTAGTCGCTCTTGCGCAATCGTCCTTCAATCTTGAGTGAAACTACCCCGCTGTCGACCAGCTTATCCAGGTGATCCAGAGTGAGCAGGTCTCGTGTGCTGAGGGGATACGCGTCTTTGATAAGCTTTCCGGCCCCGTCCGAGCCCTGACGCAGCATGTATTTTCGTCTGCAGGGCTGAGCACAGCGCCCGCGGTTGCCGCTTCGACCGCCGATCTGGCTGCTCATCAGGCATTGTCCGGAATAACTGTAACAAAGGGCCCCATGGACGAATGCTTCAATCTCAGCACCGGTAGTCATTACGATGTCATGAATAGCTTCCAGAGGCGTTTCCCGGGCTATGACGATTCGTTTCAGTCCCATTTCCATAGCTTTTTCAACACCTGCGGCATCGTAGAGGCTCATTTGCGTACTTCCGTGCAACTCCAGGTCAGGGAAAAGTGCTCTTGTCTGATCGACCAATCCCCAATCCTGAAGGATGACAGCATCGATCTGCAGCGAGTACATGAAACCGATCTCATCGAGAGCTGACTGCATTTCCTGAGTTTTGACCAGTGTGTTGATGGCTCCGTATACCTTTACGCCGCGGATATGACAGTAATCGATGGCTTCCTTCAACGTCTCGTGGGTAAAATTCTCAGCGGACTGTCTGGCCCCGAATTTTGGGCCGGCAAGATAAACTGCATCTGCTCCCGCTTGTACGGCTGCTTTCAATGTTTCCATGGAGCCGGCCGGTGCGAGCAGTTCTATTTTCCTGTTTTTCATTGGTTTCTCCTATCGTCATAAAAGCCCCTTGCCTCATGAAGCGGCAAAGGGCCCGGTTTATTCTTCGAATTGCTCAAACGTCAACTGGAAATCCTTGTTTTCCCGTCGGGCCGCAAGTTCATCTATTTCGTGCAGGACGACAT
Organism: uncultured Peptostreptococcaceae bacterium; assembly: GCA_964511875.1. Classification (GTDB taxonomy): domain Bacteria; phylum Bacillota; class Clostridia; order Peptostreptococcales; family Acidaminobacteraceae; genus CAZEHS01. Next base: position 8,810 of record CAZEHS010000072.1, on the reverse strand, counting down.
CCTTTTCGGTAATCTGCTTCCTTAGATCTCGAACGGTCTGATGGGACCGTTTCAACTGTTCTTCCTTGGAATTGAGTTCATAGCTGATCATGTTCATTTTTTCGCGCAGGCTCTGGAGTTCCTCTTCATAGACAGAGGAATTGTCCATAAGAGCCTCGAAATCCTGAACCATCTTCTCATAGTCCTTATTCCGCTGCTCCAATTCATCGCTCATGGATTTGATCTGAACATGCATCGTTTCAAAATCACCAGTCGGCAAACTATCCCTTTTTTCCATGGCGCCTTGCTCCTCCAGGAGTTTAAAGTACTCATCGGCTACATTCAAGGATGTAAGAACGGCAATCATTGCAGTACTAAGCTTCTTATTGCTTTTGGCAATTTCCAGCATTTTTCCATCAACGTAATCAGCAACATTCTGCATATAATCCAGGGGCTCGTCACTGACTAATTTATATTCCTGCCCCATGATTCGTACTGAAACCCGGTTTTTTTTATGCACGGAGAGACTCTCCTTCATCAGCGTTTTAATGAATGCATACCAGCAAAACAGAAGCATTACGCTCAATTCACATTATATCAGAAACCTAGAAAGGATGGGTGATTATCAGTTAAAAAAAGGAATTGGAATTCATGAATGGGAACAGCACATGACATGAAAAACGGGAGAGATTGCCCCTTTACTCGACTCCTCTCAATGACAGTTGCAATTGCAGTCATTTGAGAAGTGATGCCGAAGGGGTGATCTCTCCCGTTCATAAGGTTCAAATAATCAGCCAAACTCTCAAATTATCCTCTGAGTGTGGCTCCTGTCAGCTCATTCAGTTTCTGAATGATGATGTTGTAAACAATGCCTACTTCCTCATCGGTAAGCGTACGATCCGGCGCTCTGAATGTCAAACCGATGGCGACACTCTTCATGCCCTCTGGAATCTGCTTGCCTTTGTACACATCGAATATCGACGCCTCCGCCAGCAGCGGGCCGCCTTCCATCTGAACGATTTCAACAAGCTCTCCGGCAGTGATCTCCTCATCGACCAGTACAGCGATATCACGGGTGATGGACGGATATTTCGGCAATGGCTTGAAGATGTGATCAAGACGGGCAGCTTGAAGAAGAATATTGAAATCCAGATCCGCCAGAAATGCACGGTCCTTGACGTCGTAATTCTCAAGGACATGAGGGTGGACCTCGCCAAGAGTGCCAAGTACATGGTTGCCCATGATGATGGCAGCGCAACGGCCGGAATGGAAGGTCTCATTATTGGCTTCCGTTACGAACCGATAGCCTTTAACGCCCATCCTGGTTAGAAATTTGCTTACAATGCCCTTCAGTGTGAAGAAATCATCCTTTCCGCCATAGAAGCCGATAGCCAGTGATTTTTTCTCAATGGGCAGCTCTGTTACTGGAAGCTGTTTTGGAAAGAAGAGGTTACCGATTTCAAAGAAACCGGCTTCAGGGACATTTCTTTTATAATTGCGCGCCAGGACTTCCATCATGTTTGACATAAGTGTGGTGCGCATGATGCTGAATTCTTCCCCTAATGGATTCATCAGGTTGACGGTATTTCTGAGAAAGCTGTACGGAGGGATTCTGATCATATCGTAGGCTCTAGGACTTATGAAGCTGTATGTTGTGATTTCAGAGAGTCCGCACCCGAGAAGAATGGTTTTTGCATGATCTTCCAATATCTGACCGTTGGTTTTAGCTCCCCAGCTGTTGCCCATCGGCAGTGTTGTCGGAATACGATCATACCCGAAAAGTCGAGCCACCTCTTCAACGAAATCGATCTCCCTGACCAAGTCGGGGCGGAATGTAGGGACCGTTATGTCCAGTGCATCACCATCCTGTTGCATTTCAATGCTCAAGCGTGAAAGTATGCCTTTGATTTCAGCGGTTGTAAACGCAGTTCCCAACATTTCGTTCACACGTGATGTTCGCACATGGATGCACAAAGGCTCGGTTTTTACCGGATAATGATCGATGATCCCATTGACGACAGTTCCGGCGCCAAGCTCTTCAATCAGCTGGCAGACACGGTTGGTTGCCATTAGTGCCAGCTCGGGATCAACACCTTTTTCGTACCGGTTCGAAGCTTCAGATCGCAATCCGAGCTTTTTGGAGGTTTCTCGGATGTTTGTCTTGTTGAAGTTGGCTACTTCGATAAGAAGGCGGTTCGTGTGTGTCTTGACCTCCGTTGCATCACCTCCCATGATGCCGGCAATAGCGACACCCCGTTCATCATCGGCAATGACCAGCATGTTTTCTTCAAGCTTCCGTTCAACATCATCCAATGTCACCAGAGTTTCCCCAGGCATTGCACGGCGAACAACGATCTTATGACCTTTGAGCGTATCCAGATCAAATGCATGGATAGGCTGACCCGTTTCAAGCAGTACATAGTTGGTGATATCGACAATATTATTTATCGGACGCATACCGGCCTTCATCAGCCGCAATTGCATCCACATAGGGGAATCCGCGATCTTCACATTTGTGATGACCCGTGCGGTATACCGCGGGCACAGATCCTCTGCCTGAACATCAACGGATGCGTATGATTCCACCTGGTCAACGGCATGTCTCACTACTACATCCGGGTATTTCACAGGTCTTTCAAAAGTTGCGGAAGCTTCCCTGGCCATACCGATCATGGACAGGCAGTCTGCCCGGTTAGGTGTGATTTCAAATTCAATGACATTGTCACTCAGCTCAGTGCATGAGAAAATGTCAGCTCCTGGCTTCAGATCGGCATCCAGAATCCAGATCCCGTCCACCGATGCCTTCGGAATCACTTTGTCCTCGAAACCAAGCTCGTCCAGAGAAATGAGCATCCCGTTGGATATGACTCCTCTGAAATCCGTTACGCCGATGACCTTGCCGCCTGGAAGCTTTGTTCCTTCTATAGCAACGGGAACGACGTCACCTTCCTTGATGTTTGGTGCTCCGGTTACAATCTGCTCCACTCGGGTACCGATATCCACCTGACAGATTAAAAGCTTATCTGCATTAGGATGCTTTTCAACCTTGATCAATTTTCCGATAATGATATTCTCAGCGCCTTCAGCGACGCGCTTCACTTTTTCCGTATTGGATCCGCTCATGATCAGCCGGTCCTCAATCGTTCTGATATCGAGGCCGTTCAGATCGATGTACTGCTCAAGCCATTTAACAGGTACGAACATATTAGTCCTCCTTATTAGAACTGTTTGATGAACCGGATATCATTTTCAAAGAGATGTCGGATATCGTCAATTTCGTATTTCAGCATTGTGATTCGGTCAAGACCCATACCGAATGCAAACCCGGAGTATTCAGTGGAATCAATTCCGCATTCTTCAAGAACATTGGGATGGATCATCCCGCAGCCCAGGATTTCAATCCAACCGCTCCCTTTGCAGACCCGGCAGCCTGAACCGCCGCATTTGAAGCAGGTTACATCCACTTCTGCGCTGGGTTCTGTGAACGGAAAATAGTGAGGCCTGAATTTTGTCTTCGTTGTGGAACCGAACAGACGCTGAGCGAACAGATTCAAAGTGCCTTTCAAATCCGCCATGGTGATGTTCCTGTCGATTACAAAACCTTCTACCTGATGAAACATCGGCGAATGGGTGGCATCCACTTCATCGAAACGAAAACAGCGGCCTGTTGAAATGTAACGCATAGGGGGTTTATTCTGTTTCATCGTCCTGATCTGCATGGTCGAGGTGTGCGTACGCAGCAGGATATCATCCGTTATATAGAACGTATCGGAGGTGCTTCTTGATGGATGATCCTTCGGAGAGTTAAGGGCATCGAAGTTATGAAAAACAGTATCTACCTCCGGGCCCTCAGCGATGCGATAGCCCATTCCCAGAAAAATATCCTTGATTTCGTCAAGAACCAGATTCAGGGGGTGTTTGTGTCCAAGACTCACTTCCTCGCCAGGCATGGTGACATCTACCCGTTCCGCATGAAGGCGTGCGTTGACTTCCTGCTCCTTCAGTATGCCCATAGCTGTTGAAAGACCGGCTTCGATTGCCTCACGGACACCATTGGCTACCTTCCCCATGACAGGTCGCTCATCAGCGGATAGTCCACCCATCAGCTTCAGAATTCCTGTCAATTCCCCTTTTTTCCCTAGGTATTTGACTCTGATCTGCTCCAGATCGGCCATTGTCGAGCACATATTAATCTCGCTGGCAGCCAACTCCTGCAATGATTTCAGTTTATCCTGCATACGATCCCCTTTCTCGGTTGACATAATATGTTTACGTCAACCATGCTTTCTCTTGGATGTTTCAGTGTTTCTACAAAAAACAAAAACTCCGTCCAACAAGGGACGAAGTAGTTTCCGTGGTACCACCCTTATGGCCTGAGCCTCTCACTTACAATAACGAGCAATGCCCGCCGCCTCTTACTTGATTTCAGAGACAGAGCTCCGGAGTGAATTTCACATGTTTTTCGGTACTGCTTTCAGCCAAGGCAGCCCTCTCTAAATCAATCACATGCTTATGATCCCCATCAACGCCTTTTCCATATGCAACTGCTGATATTATAGCACACGTACGGCCAATTCGACTGATTTTTTGCCACGGATGACACGGATTTACATGAAATTTAGAATACGATCCTCAAAATCACACAATATTGTCATTGCGAGGAGCACAGCAACGCGGCAATCTGACAACCTTCATAAGTCAATCATTCACTTGCTTTTATGCTCACCGCTTTAACACTCAACTCTCGCCGCTGGATCTCATAGGCCAGCATGGCCACTGCAGATGCAGCGTTCAGTGATTCGACACGTCCGGTCATTGGAATATGTACGGAGTAATCCAGCATCGCCCGGATTCCCTTGCTGATTCCGGCACCTTCGCTTCCCACTGTCAAAAGCAGTCTGTCACCGAAGGGCGTGTCATGAGCAGGAGTGGAGCTTTCCAGAAGTGCGCCTGCCACTTCATAACGGACATCCTTCAGGAGCTGGATATCCTGAGCGATGTTATTCGAATGTATGATGGGAATATGAAAGATGGATCCCATGGATGCTCTGACGGATTTTTCGCTGTAAGGATCTGTTGTACCCTGAGGAATGAGCACAAAACTGAAGCCCATGGCTTCGGCGGTGCGGATGATCGTTCCTAGATTTCCCGGGTCCTGGATACCGTCCAATAAGAGCCCCTTGAATTTCCCTGCTCCAAAGAATCGGTCCAGATCCGTTTGCGGAAGACGCATGACGCCAACCAATCCCTGGGTCGCAACCGTATCGGATAATTCATCATATAGATTTTCCGACAGTATGAAAATGGGGATTTCGTGAGCACGGGCAAAGTTAATCCACTTTTCGACTACTGAATCTGAGGATTTCACACTGGAAATCCAAAGCTCCAGCAGCATATCCGGAGTATTCTCAATTTCAGACAGGAGACGAACCCCCTCGGCCAGAAAACGGCACTGTTCTCGCCTGCCCTTGCGGGTTTTGAGGGCCAGTACCGATTTTAAGCGAGGATTCTGTCTTGATGTGATTTCAAGTGATCCGGACATCAGACTTTCTCCAGCTTGATCAGGTCGTCATTATGGCCGATGAATACGAGCACATCCTCAGGAAGGATGATCGTGTCGGGATCCACAGTAATGATGACATCGTTGCTTCGCTTTATTGCCATCAGGTTTACCCCATGCTTGGTACGCAGAGAAAGATCATTCAGCGACTTATTCAACCATTTTTCCTTCGGCTTGAGTTCTGCAATGCTGTAATTCGGAGCCAGTTCCATAAAGTCAACAAAGTTTGAAGAAACCAGGTTATTGGCGATTCTTATTCCCATATCCCGTTCCGGCAAGACCACCCGATCTGCTCCGATCTTGTATAGCACCTTGGCATGGTGTTCACTTTGGGCTTTCGCAATGATATGGGGGATTCCCAGTTCCTTCAGCATCAGGGTGATAAGGATGGATGACTGAATATCTGAACCGATGGCTACGATGGCTACATCAAAATTCCTTACACCCAGAGCCTTGAGTGCATTTTCGTCGGTGCAATCCGCTTGAACTGCGTGAGTCACCCTGTCCGCAAGGGCGTGGATGCTTTCATCATTACGGTCGATGACCATGATTTCTTCACCCAGCTCGCTGAGCTTTGTGGCTACACTGGCGCCAAATCGACCTGCGCCGATAACAAGGTACTGTTTATGCATGGGATCCTCCTACCCGATGGTGACTTTATCTTCAGGATAATGATACAGGGTTCTGTTTGATTCCTTGATGCCGGTAAGTGCAAGCACCAGCGTTATGGGACCTATCCTTCCCGCGAACATTGTCAGTGAAAGCAGCAGTTTGCCAAAATCGGACAAATCCGGTGTCATCCCCAGGGTCAGCCCCACCGTTGCAAATGCCGATATGGTTTCAAACAGAATTTCCATCAGGGTATGACTTGATTCTGAAACGGTCAGGCTAAGAGTCACAAGAACCACCAAGGCCATTGATACACTGACGACTGCTGTCGCATTCTGAATGGCATCCATGGGAATTTTACGTCTGAAAGCATTCGCATCTTCCTTGCCAAGAATGATCGAGCGGACCGAAAGCACCAGTGTTGCAAGGGTAGTAGTCTTAGCACCGCCTGCTGTGGAGCTTGGGGATCCTCCTACGAACATGAGCATCATGGTTATGAATACGGTTGTCATGGTCAGATCCGGCATCACTAATGTATTGAATCCGGCAGTACGTGGAGTTACCGAATGGAACATGGCAGCCAGGAGTTTTCCCTTGATTGTCATCGGTCCCAAGGTAGCGGGGTTGTTCATCTCAGAAATCAGAATGCTCAGAAAGCCTAACACCAGAAGGGCTCCTGTTGTAACCAGCACTAATTTGGAATTCAAGGTCAGCTTTTTAAAATTCCGGGTCTGTATCAAGTCGAAAATAACGGTGAAACCAAGTCCACCCACAACAATAAGGCTGCAGATCGTGAAGTTCACGATATAATCTTCCTGAAATGGGATCAGGCTCACGCCGTTACCGATCAGATCGAATCCTGCATTACAAAATGCTGAGACCGAATGGAATAATGAGAAGAATAAGCCTTTCTTCCAACCGTATATCGGAACAAAAGTGAATGAAAGAAGAACAGCACCGCAAGCTTCCACGAAAAAGGTGCCGATGAGAACACGTCGTACCAGTCGTATGATACCGGCGATCGAATTCTGCCCCATCGCCTTTTGCATAAGCAGACGATTCTTCAATGTGATCTTACGACCAATCAGGAAAGCAATCATTGTCCCCATCGTCATGAAACCCAAGCCGCCGATCTGGATCAGGCACATGATGACAGTATGGCCGAACCGATTGAAATAAGTGCCTGTGTCAACCACAACCAGACCTGTAACGCAAACTGCCGAGGTAGATGTGAACAGTGCATTGATAAAGCCCACCCGATCCCCGCTGACTGTCACAAAAGGAGTGTCCAAAATCAAGGCACCAACGAGGATCACAAGTGCAAAACCCGCTGCGAGTACCTGCGCCGGCTTCAGGGTCAGCATTTCTTTAATATTGCCGAGTATTTCAATATTCATATTGACTCCACATTGATTTCTATGCGACTTGTGAACATAGCTATTATACCACTCACAGTCCGGCTTTCAATCAGTATTGTCAACCGGAGCAAAATAAAAAACTGCTCCCCGCGGACAGGAAACAGTCTTTGATTAAGCAGTTGCAGAATTGTTTTTTTCTTCAAGCTTGGATTTAGCCACTTCGCACAGCTGTGTGAAGCCTGCAGCATCATGGATAGCCATTTCAGAAAGCATTTTGCGGTTGATGTTGATATCCGCAAGCTTCAGACCGTTGATGAATTTGCTGTAGGAAAGACCATTCATACGTGTGCCGGCATTGATCCGGGCAATCCAGAGCTTTCTGAAATCACGCTTTTTCAGCTTACGTCCGACATACATGTCGCGGAGTGAGTGCATGACTGCAGGGTTAGCGGATTTGAACACTTTGCTTTTAAGACCCCAGAAACCTTTAGCCAGCTTCAGGACTTTTTTATGTTTTTTCTTGGCGTTAACTGCACCTTTAATTCTTGCCATGGGGATTAACCTCCTTCAAAAGGGATTTAGAGATACGGGACCAGATTCGCTACACGCTTCATATCACTGGTGCTAACAACTGTAGATTTGCGCAGGTTACGTTTGCGCTTGGAACTTTTCTTGGTCAGGATATGGCTTTTGTAAGCCTTAAATCGAACAAGTTTACCTGTACCGGTTTTCTTTACACGCTTAGCGGCAGCGCGTTTGGTTTTCATTTTAGGCATGGAATTTCCTCCTATCAGTTTAGTTGCTTTTGGGGGCGATAATGGCCACAAGACTTCGGCCTTCCATCAAGGGTCTCCGTTCGACTACCACAGAATCTCCCAGCATTCCGATGAATTTATCCATTACACCCCTGGCCATTTCGGTGTTGCTCAGTTCACGGCCTCTCATGCGAAGGGCGGCTTTGACCTTGTCCCCTTCTTCGAGGAAACGTTTAGCATGACCCACTTTAGTCTCCAGATCGTGCATCTCGATTTTAAGGCTGAGTCGTACTTCCTTGATTTGGACCTGCTGTTGCTTCTTCTTCGCTTCCTTATCCCGTTTTTGCTGTTCATAACGGAATTTGCCATAGTCCATGATCTTGCAGACAGGTGGAACCGCTTGCGGCGCAATTTTTACCAGGTCCAGCTTCTTCTCTACGGCAATTGCAAAGGCGTCTTTAGCAGACATTACGCCTAATTGTGATCCATCTTCATCAATCACTCGGAGTTCTTTGTCCCGAATGGCTTCATTGATCTCTGTTTTTTTAA
>CAZEHS010000071.1:0-17029 GCA_964511875.1 uncultured Peptostreptococcaceae bacterium | reverse complement strand
TCTGCGGCCCGCATGTCCTTGATCCGCCGTTTCACATCCTCCGGCAGCTGATAATTCGTTTCAATACACATGTTTTTCACCGCACTGATAATCGCATCCACGTGAATGGTTTTCATTCTGCACCTCGCAATGATATTTTTGCCACGGATAACATGGATGGACACGGATAAGGAGTGTAATCCTTGTCTCCCTCCGGGAGGGGGATGTCACGAAGTGACAGGGGGAGTTTGCGTGATTTGAAGGGTTCGTCTCGCAGACTCCTTCCGCCGGCTACGCCGTCACCTTCCTCCCGGAGGAAGGCAAATATTCATCCTCGTAAATCCGTTATCCGTGGCTAATCTCCATCTTTCTTCATTATAAACCAAAGAAGCCATGGACGAGCCAGGCTTCTTTGGCGTTAAAGGGATTACTTTCGTCTGTTTGCCAGAGCAATTACCCGGTTCATCTCATTATTGACAATCATGAAGCCTTCGTCAACCCCCATGCCTGGTTTTGCCAGTGCCTGGGCTGCGCCGCAAGCCATGGCGATCTGAGTTGTGACCTCCGCCGAACGGTTTGTTTCGTTACAGGTTCCGCCGCTGTATGCGCCGATGCCGCGCTCTTTGCAGTAGAGGATGGCTTCGATGATGTTGTTCACGCCGCCAAGATCCGGTGTCTTGATCTGAAGCATGTGTCCGGCTTTGTTATCGGCAAAGTACGCAACATCCTCAAACGTATTGCACCATTCATCCGCAACGATTTCCACAGCGATGCCTTTGGCGTCCACAAGGCTTCTGAGTTCCTTAAGCGCATGCATCTGCTTTTCACGGTCTTCTACGTCCATCGGGCCTTCGATGCGGAGCTTGAAGGGCTTTGCCGCTTCATAAAGTGTTTCAAGATAATCGGCTTGAGCTTTGAGGTCATTGTTGAAAGCCAGGCCGATCGTGCCGTAAACATCGATATGAAAAATGGGGCTGTAGTCTTCACGGGTACGAAGCTTGATCACGCGGTCCCGGAGCCAGCCTACGTATTCAAGTAGAATTTCACCTTTACGGCCAAGTTTTGTGTCCACGTGATTGATCAGGGCATGGGGCATAACATCGATGCCTTTTATTATCATCTTATCGACGTTATTGTAACGGTCATCCCCGGACTGAGCGAAAATGGGGACCCTATCGATTTTAACACCGGTTTTATATTCATCCACAACCACTTCGGCCATGGTGATATGGCGTGCTTTGGCTACTGCATCCAAAAGGGCTTGCGAAATTCCGTATCGGATAGCTGTGTGCATCTTCTTTCCATTGATCTGAAGGTTATCGAATTCTTCTGCCAAAGCCTTGAATGATGTGAGCTCGCGACCGATCAGTTTGGGAGCGATTTCCTTTTCAATGACAGGAATGAAGTCTGCAGCGATGAACAGAGGATCGCGACCGCCTGCTCCGGAGTACTGAACCGCAGCGCAGTCTCCGTAAGCCACCTGGCCATCTTCAAGAACAAGCATCACTGAGATGGATTCCCCTGCTACGCGAATGGCATTGAAGCCATCTGTCATGGGAGCACCTTCGTAAGTGAAGCCATCCTGTGAAGCACCCTTTTTAATAGCTCGCTGATCATCGAAATAAAAACCGGTTCTGCCTGCTGAACAAACCACGTCTATGATTTTCATGTGTTTCTCCTTTTTAAGTGTTCGTTGTCAGTGTCAATTAAAATATGAGACCGTCATTGCGAGCAACGCGCGGCAATCTCTCCCTTTGTCTATGATCCTAACTCATTTAAGATTTCAAAAGCAGGGAGAGATTGCCACGTCACTGCGTTCCTCGCAATGACAATCAAGGACTACTATTCCGTCTTATACATGTACTGCTTCATGTTCTTAACAGCGTCCGGCTCTTTATCAGGGCGGCCGATAAGATTTCCACGGCTTACGGCGTAGACGTCATCAATGGTCATTTTAAAGCTGACCTGACGGCCTTCGTGCATGCCTCGCTCTTCCATCTTATTGCGGTTGAAATCCTTGATATCCTGAGCAAGCGGTACGTTGCCGAAATCCAGATAACGGATGGCACCGTGGTTGTCACGGGCGGGCATCATTTTACCGGCGTTGTGAATGGATGGAGCAAATGGAATATCCAGCACTCCGGCTGCAAAAGCCCTTACCGTACCGGTTGCAAGATCTCCCTTGCCCAGTTCGAACACTTTGTTCAGAATGCACTGAGTCTCTGCTTTGATCATGCGGCTCTCATTGATCTGTTCAACACTTAATGGCATATTCTGTTCTTTAAGAAGGTTAAGCACCATTTTTGTCGTCTTGATGCCCTGTGCGTTGGCTTCCTTCGTGGGGATTCCGTATGCCTCATGGGGTGTTTTAACGATAACCTTGGTAGCACCTGCCAAGGATGCAGCGATGGCGCCCATGGAAATGACACCGAAGGCTTTTGATTCGTCCTGTGGAAAACCACCCATCCATTGGTGAAACACGGTAGTAAGGAATACATCATAACCATAAGCATTCAGATATTCATTACATTGGGTTTCAAGAGCGCGGATAGCCGCAACGTCCTGCACCAGGTTTCCGCATTGACCATATCCGACAGTGATGTTCTTAACGCCCTGCTCTGCTGCCATCAATGCTTCAATGATGGCTACAGCATTGGACATGCTTGGGGGTACAAGAGTTCCGGTAAGCGGTCCGAAAGGCTCACGGTTCAAGGATACACCGGCATCCTCATAAACACCGATCAACCGGTCACAGTACTGCCAGTCACGGATGGTTTTTTCGAGGCTTACTTTCTTGGCGTAAGGAATGTTGTATGAGATTCCGCCGCCTTCATTGGATGTCCAGCCGGCAGCATGTATGATTTCGGTGAGAAGACGGGCATCAGGTGTGCCGTGTCGGGCCTGAAGGGGCAGGTTCACAGCTTCAAAAACCTTTTTACAGCCGTGGACACCATGGTTTACTCCAGGGAAACCATTCAGAAGGGAACGACCGGCCTGCTGACTTTCCCTGATAGCCTTTTCGCATTCATTGTATTTATTCTGCCGTGTATAGCTGTCAATGGTGCTTGGAAGCAGATCAGCGCCGCCCTCATCCTGAAGGAACGTAAGCAGATCGATATGCTCATCGATCAGCGCAACACCAGCACGGGGCTGAGCCAATGTGATGCCGTTTTGTTTTGCATGACGGAGTTTTGCAGGAAAGCTCTTGTGGGCAGGTATCTTTTTCTGGTAAGCGATTGACTCCTCCAGATTGATATCCTTGCCGGTAGGCCATTGTTTCAGTACCTCTTCGCGAATCTTATAAAACTCATCTTCACCCATCTTGATATTTTTAAGTTCCATATGGCACTCCTTTACCGATCACAGTCGACTATGGTTTTTTTCATGATTCTCAGAGCTTTATCGGGATAATCCTGAGCCAACAGGCCCATGGCTGACAAAATATATTGCTGATCAAGCATTAATCGTGGATTCTGAGGCTTCAGAGTCACAGGATTCTCTTCGTCGAAAAGACCCGCACTCAATATTTCTGCCGCATTCACACTCTCTACCAGGACACCGCCGGTTCCAATCAGGCAATTTACCTGAGTCAGATCCTTTCCGGTCTGTGCGAACAGGACACCCATTGGTGTGTACTGGGTTTCTATGGTGCCGACATGACGGTCCAAAGACATCTCCACAGCCACTTTTGCCAGGGCTTCATCAAACGCTATTTCATCCGATGTTTCAGGCAGATGATTGACGTTATGCGATCGATGCCGACATTCATTTTCGATGTTCAGATCTTCCCTGTGCAGATATTTTCGTATTTTTCGGGTACCGCTTGCTTCCCAGAGTGAAAGCGCTGAATACCGCATGCCCAGATCCCCTTCAACCGTCCGTTTTGCAAAGGGTTCCTCCAAGCCTTTCAGGGTGATCCCCGGTTTTGTGGGCTCCCCATCAGCTATGGAATGAACATCTGTCGTAGCACCGCCGATATCCACCACAATCAGGTCTCCGATGCCGTCCTCGAGGTCCGTGCCTGCGCTCAGCAGTTCAGCGGCCTTCAGTACAGCAGCCGGTGTCGGCATAAGTATTCCGTTGATCATGTCTCTGGCAACATGCATTCCCTTTGCATCGGTGATTCGTTCCATGAAGATCTCTCTGATTTTCTCACGGGCCGGTTCCACATGAAGGACATTCAGTCGGGGCATCACATTCTCGGTTTCCCGGTAGAAAATCCCCTTTTCATTGAAAATATCCTCAACTGAATCAAGGGCTGCTTTATTGCCTGCCACCACTATCGGTATGTTTACCCCGTGATCTGCCAGCATGCGAGCGTTATGAATGATGCAGTCCTTATTGCCGCCATCAGTGCCTCCAGCCAGAAGAATCATATCCGGCAGGATTTTTTCCATCTCGATGATATCCCGACGGGTGATTTCGTGGTCGAGCACTTTAAGGACCCTAGCTCCGGCACCAAGCGCCGCCCGTTTAGCCGCTTCCGCAGTCAGTTCAGGAACCAGACCGATTGCAATCATTTTAAGACCGCCGGCTGCCGAAGAGCAGGCCAGCTTTTTCAAATAACGGATATCCAGCCCCTGCAGGGATTCATCAAGCTTGGTAAGAACTTTTTCATAGCCCTCCATGATATCGGTTTCAACCGTAGTGCGATCCTTGGAAGTCCCCAATATCACTTCATTCTCAATATCAACCGCAGTCAATTTCGTGTAGGTACTGCCAAAATCTATCAATAGATATGCGTCCACCGGCTTCACTCCATCCAACCTACTCAGGTTTTGATAAATTCAAATCATCTCGAAGGTCTCTGATATCAACTTCCGGATCGGTGCCAGGAGCATAAACGCGATTGAAGCCCATATCGTAGAATTTTTTCTGCACTTCATTCCAATCGTGTTTGCCGACAACCAGGTTTCCGCCAACATATAGCAAGATGTCCTTCAATCCAGCCTCGTCGCACTTTTCACGAAGACCGCGGCAATCGATTTCGCCATGTCCATAAAGTGAAGATACCAGGACCATTGAGGCATTGGTTTCCTCCGCAGCCTGAATGAATTCTTCCTGGGATGAAAGCACCCCGATGTTCACCACATTGAATCCAGCTTGTGTAAATGCATAATCCAGAATTTTGTTGCCCACAGCATGACAGTCGGCACCGATTACACCCATAACCACAGTAGTCATATGATTCCTCCGTTGGAAAATCCCCTGCCATTTTTCAACTGTTTTTCTTCAGGGGTTTTCTGTTCTTTTCACAAGTTTTATTAGCTACACTGAGCATAACATAGCGAGAAATAAATGCAAGATATATTTCATTTTATTTGGTTAAAGTGATTTTTTTGCATGATACATTGCATTCTGTATGGTATTTTTTTTGTATACAATTCTACAATCAGCTCCCCGCCTGTGGGTTCAACCAATTTTCATCATATCCACCGCCTTTTTGATTGTTTTTGATCACATTAGCTGATAATTCAAGTATAATAGGTTCTTTCGGATACTGCAATAAATTATTATGTTTGATTTAACTACCGATGCGGATTATACTAGTCATATACACTACATTTGAGAGGTGACCCATGAATAAAGATTATCTGGAGCAATTGGTAAATGACTGCCGAAGTGAAGCATCCAAGGGATATGTCGCCACTTACATCCCACAGCTTGCAGGAGCAGACGCCAATGCACTCGGCATCTGCGTACGTACCCCCGATGGCATCATCTGTGCAGGTGATACCGATGTGAAGTTCACCATACAAAGTGTATCGAAACCTTTAGTTCTACTGCTGGCTCTTATGGACAGGGGTAAGGAAACCGTTTTCAGCAAAGTCGGAAAGGAACCCAGCGGCGATCCCTTCAACTCCATCATCCGCCTCGAAACCTATAAGAAACAAAAACCCTATAACCCGATGATCAATGCCGGTGCTATCGCCATTGCCGCTCTCATTGATGGGGATACGGTTGAACACCGAATTGAACGGGTTCTTTCATTCATACGCAAGCTGGCACATAATCCTGATATCTTTATGAACCAGCAGGTATTTGAAAGCGAGAAGGAAACCGGTCATCGAAACCGGTCCATAGCATACTTTTTGAAGGAAATCGGCAATATCGAGGCAGATCCCTATGAAGTGCTTGATCTTTATTTCAGCCAGTGCTCCATTGAGATGTCCTGCCAGGATTTAGCCAACATTGCCATGGTTCTGTCATTGGACGGAAAATCCTTCGAAACCGGTGAGCAACTGGCACCCCGGGAATATGTCCGTATCGCAAAAGCATATATGATGACCTGCGGCATGTACGACGGATCCGGCGAATTCGCCATTGAAGTTGGCCTTCCCGCTAAAAGCGGCGTGGGCGGCGGCATCATGGTAACCTCCCAGGGCAAGCTTGGAATCGCTGTTTACGGTCCTTCCCTCAACAAAAAAGGCAATCCTGTGGCAGGTCTCAAACTACTCAAGACCCTCTCAGAGGATTACCATTTAAGCGTGCTATAGAGATTAAAAACTAACCACGGAACACACGGAAAAAATCGGTTGAAGTTTTTCTGCAAACCCCTTCCTCTTTTTTCCGTGTGTTCCGTGGTAAATGTTTTTCCATGTTTATCGAAGTACCACCACTGTGATTCCTTCATTTCCTGAGATGCGGCGGTCGTATTCGGAGAGGGATCCGCAGATGGATAGGATCTCTTTTTTTCGGTTGATCCACTGGTCTCCGCCGCAGTAGGCCCGGACTATACCACGCATACTGGATTCTCCAAGGGTTTTAAGGACTGCGGCCTTGATTGAGCCGCCAACGCCTGTGGAACCATAACCATGGATGATGATTACTGCTTTTGTGCCCTGGCCTTTATATGTCGCCAGGGCATTTTTCATGTTCCGTACAGCGTTCTCGGCAGAGGGCATGCCGTACTCCAGATTCAGTTCAGCAACTTTTGAAGCCATGGGCCCCCCTGTTCAGCATAAGTCGATAATAGTTTCTGCAGTTCCTGGATTTGTCAGCATTTCAACAAATATCGTGACAAGCTGTGGATCAAATTGAGTCCCTGAATGGAGGATCAATTGTTCAATTGAAGCATCCTTGCTCATCGCCTTCTTAAAAGGCCTGTCGCTAGTCATGGCATCAAATGCATCTGCAAGACTGATTATTCGTGCCTCAAATGGAATCTCATCAGCTTTCAACCCTTTTGGATAGCCTGTTCCGTCCCATCGTTCATGATGTGCCAGAACATACTCTGCCATTTCAGCCATTTCATTTACAGTGCTGAGAATGCGGTAACCGATTGCAGGATGCCTCGCCATATCATCCCACTCATCTGCTGTGAGTTTACCGGGTTTGGTAAGCATTTGTTCATCAATCGCGATTTTTCCGATATCATGAAGCAACCCGACATGTTTAAGTTCCTTTACCTTCGATTCCGGCAGACCCATAGCGATCCCCATACTTTCACAGAGCAAAGAAACCCTGAGGGAGTGCTCTTCCTCTCCCTTATTCTTTTCATGAAGCGTATGTATGATTGTATGTATGGTTCTTCCGCGCATACTGGGGCTTTCGAATAGCTTTTTTTGATACAGATAATCCTCTGCTTTTTTCAGGACTTCATCAATGCTCTCATCCTCAGTGAACTTGGTTGACCACCCGAATGAAATGGATATATCCAGTGATCCGACCTTATCTGTTGCCGCCATATGCTGAATGCGCTTTTCGATTTCCTCCACTTCATTACTGCCTGTTTGCGGAAATAGAACAATGAACTCATCTCCGCCGATCCGTGAAACGATATCATCTTCACGGCAGCCTTTCTTGATCAGATCCGCAACCTTTCTCAGCAGCTGATCACCAAACGCGTGGCCGAAGGAATCGTTAACCAGTTTAAGTCCGTTCACATCCCCCATCATAATGGTAAAGGGCAGATTCCTTTTAACATCCAGACGATTCAATTCTTCTTCAAAAAAGTGACGGTTATAAACGCCTGTCAGTTGATCGTGATAACTCATCTGCTCCAATTTTTCAACCATGGCCTTGCGCTCCGACATATCCCTGACAAGTGCGTGGAATACCTTCTCACCGTTAAGGATGATCGATGTCATAACGACCTCGACATTCATGATCGTGCCATCACCTCTGAGATGAGTCCATTCGAAACGAATGTTCGAATTCCGGATGCACAGCTGAATCAATTCTTCCGCTTTCACCTCGGACAACTGACCATCGGCCTGCCTTTCAGTCGAAATCTCCCATATCATTTTTCCGAGGATGCCTTCTTTCATACCCAGGCTGAATAAATCTGCTGCCGCCTGATTGCAATCGATTATGCCGATATCCTTGAAAATTATGATTGCATCTGCTGATCCCTCAAATAGCTTTCTGAAACTGTATTCGCTTGCTGCTAAGAGTTCATACTGTTTATGAAGCTCATCGCCTCGTGAAATCAGCTCTTTTAAAGAAGCCTCCAAATGCCCGTTGGCTTCCTTGAGCTCAGATTGACTGATGTGCAGTTCTTCTGTAAGGATCCTCCGTGCTTTCGATTCTGATAAGATCCTGCCAATCAGAACTGTTGCAAGCGGATATGCAAGCATCACCGGAATGGCCATGGATTTTATCGTACTGACTGCCTTATCTGCAGGCAGGGTGAACATCAGGAGAACCATAGTGATATGGACTGCAACACCCATACAAAAGAGCACGCCCAACGAATTATCCTGTCCTGATCCTTTCCTGAGCCATTGACGGAATGTCACACCTATAAGCGCCGATGAAACAATGACAAGAACTCCCATAACTGCCCCTGAACCTCCCTGATAAACCCGGAGCATCAGGGCTAAAGACCCCGCAACAGCAGCTGCCAGAGGGCCAAAGAAATATCCTGCAAGGCTTATCATCACGGAACGTCCGTCAAAAATCAGTCCAGGCGCCAATATAAGTGGATGAAGCATCCCTATCATTGAGGCAATACCAAAAATGGCACCTTGAGAAAGTGATCTGGACCACCCGGTTTTCCATTTATGTCCTATAAAGCCGGATATGATGCTCAGCGAAACCAACATCCCCAGATTATATAGGATTTCAATCAGTATTTTCATATACAGACCCCACAGGATATCATCACTACTGATTGTGTTTGTGACTTGACGACATTTGACAATTGGAATTCTTATCCGTTAGTATAACAGCTATGTTCAAATCATTCAATCCAAAAAAAACCATATGGGGCAGCCCATATGGATCCTTCATTCACGTGTTTTCAGTTGATTTCTATCATATGTTTTTTCCGTTCAAAATACGCAGAATACGTTCCGTAATATCCTTCAAAGCTAACTGATGGTCAACTGCTCCAATTTCCCATGCCACTTTCGGCATCCCGTACACGATGCATGATTCCTCGCTTTGACCAATGGTACTGGCCCCTTTCTGTTTCATGTTGAGCAGCCCTTTCGCCCCATCGCTGCCCATTCCTGTCAGAATGACACCAATTGCCGTTTGTCCCGCAGCCTGGGCTACTGAATCGAAAAGCACATCCACTGACGGACGGTGCCCGTTGACCTTATCCAAATCCGCGTACCGCACATAATATCCTTTTCCTTTTCGAATCAGCTGAATGTGAATATCACCTGGAGCGATGAGCACTCTGCCGGTTTTGACCTCATCTCCGTCCTTTGCTTCCAGAACCTCCACCGCACAGTTATGATTGAGGCGGTCCGCATACATCCGGGTGAAGACTGGGGGCATATGCTGTACTATGACTGTCCCGATCATATCACGGGGAAATTTCCTTACAACCTCAAATATCGCCTCTGTGCCCCCTGTGCTTGCGCCGATTGCCAACACCCTGTCCTGTATTGATTTGGACAGGGCAGCAGGGGTTGCCGGTAAGGGCTGATACCCTCTTTTCCAGCTGGACACATTTGAAATGGATGCTATCTTGACCTTCACCGCAAGTTCCTGAATGAAGGACTGGATGGCTTCCGGGGTCTGCCTTTCCGGTTTTGCTGTAAAATCGACAGCGCCGGCGCTCAACGCATCAAAAACGATATCGTTCACTGAACTCACAACGACGACGGGCATCGGGTGCTGGGGGAGGAGTTTCTTCAAAAATTCGATTCCATTCATCCTTGGCATCTGAACGTCCAGAGTCATCACATCCGGCATCAGCTCGATGATGCGGTCCCTTGCTTCAAAAGCATCCGCAGCGGTGCCCACGACCTCAATCCCTGAATCCTGCGAAAGTCCCTTTAACAGTACTTCCCTAAAAAGCCTGGAATCATCGACAATCAATACCCTGACAGCTTTTTTAGCCATTTCAGGACTCCCTTCATGGACTTTCAGATTTCATTCCTTCCTGTAAACGGACGGCAGAATATAGCGATAACCCTTGGTATCCCTGGCTAATGATTCCGAGTGGCCTATGAAGAGGTACCCCCCTTGAGTTGTCTGGTTGAAATACCTGCTCACAAGCTGATCCTTCGTTTCCTGATCAAAATAGATCATGACATTCCTGCAGAATATGACATGGAATGGTTTTCTAAAAGGAAGAACAGGTTCCATCAGATTGAAGGATCGGAAGACAACCTGGTTTCGAATCGCATCACATATCCTGTACTTATCATTGCCGATCGATTTGAAATATCCCAATTGCCAGAATTTCGGAAGTGTTCTGACCGCTTCGCCACTGTAGATCCCCTCCCTGGCAGTTTTGAGCACTGAAACGGAGATGTCTGTTGCCAGAATCTTCATATCCCAGCTTGCATGCTCATTCCCAAAATAATCCGATAGGATCATTGCCAAGGTGTAGGGCTCCTCACCGGACGAACACCCCGCACACCAAACCCTGAGATCCCTGCTCTTAACCGTTTCAGCCAGCCAGGGCAGGACATTATCGCGAAAATAGTCAAAATGGCTGACTTCACGCATGAAGAATGTATGGTTGGTGGTGAGCTTGTCGATCAGCTCAGTAACCTCTTTGCCGCTCTTATCTTTAAGCACCATTTGAAAATAAGCGTCAAAACTTTCAATCTCCCGATCTGCAAGGAGTTTGGCAAGCCGTCCTTCCACCAGGTTCTTCTTTTGAGAAAGATTTATGCCGAAATGGGTCTGCACGAATTCACTCAGCCGTTTCAATTCGCAATCCATTATCTTGAGCATGGGTCCTGCCCCCCCTTACTCTGTTCACAGTAGCATCGTAGGCGTTGATACCCTTTCAGATGTAATATAAACCCTTTAACAAATAAAAACTCCCAATCAAGGGAGTTCTTACGTTCTTTTCAATAGTCAGATTCAATGTAGGCCTGGATTACAGAGGGACGAATCCCTTCAGCGAATACTCCTGCGCGTACGAGCCGGTTGATAATGCCTTCATCAGCGGTATGAAATACAGCACGCTCATTATTATCAATGATTATCTCTATGAGCTTTCCATTGAGGAACCTGGCAGGCGTTTCTATGAAATAAGACTGAACATGCTCATAGTTCAGCAATTCAAGAATTTTGACCGTTTCGCGGTCTTTCAGGGCATAGTGACGATCCGATTGGTTTCGATGCTTCCGTGAAGCCTCCGGATTCCTGAATTCTTCATCCTTACTCTGGATCCGTTCTCTTTTAGCAAGCACATTATAATACTGATAATTGAACAGGCCTTCTTCAATGGATTCCAGAGGGCCTCTTCTTGGAACGCTGCCCAATTCGAGAATCGCCTGATACTGAGCCTCCAGATATGCGCTCTTGTCCAGCTCACATGCCTCAAGAGCATCAATAAGCCTGTCACGACCTGCGATGAAACGTTCTAGTACATCCTTGTCAGGATGTTTTCCTTTGTTGATCTTATTCTTAACTAATCGGGAATTCATAACTTCTCCTACTCTCGAATCCCTGCGGGATTGAATTTCAAGTAATCCGATGAAACTAACCGGTATTCGATGCCATCACGAATCCCTTCAAATATAGAATCGAACTGATTATGTATATGGCCATAGAGGACCAGATCGACTGAGTATTCCTTGAACAGCTCTGTGAACCCGGAGCTTTCCTGCTTGGCTGTGAATGGAGGATAATGTATCATAGCGATTATTTTTTTTGAAGATGTCCTGCCTTCTTCCAAGGATAGACGTAGTCGGATCAGTTCTCTCTGGTAGATTTTCTGGTCCTGTTCCTCATTGAAACCCTGCTCCCCAGGACACAGCCAGCCCCGAGTACCGCAAATCACATAATCATTGTATACAAATGCATTGTTCTGTAAAAAAAACAACTCAGGATAAGCCAGCCTCATTTTTTTTAGAGTAACCCACCAGTAGTCATGGTTGCCACGCAAGATTACTTTGATGCCGGGAAGAGCACTGAGCCACTTCAGATCAGCTTCTGCTTCTTTCAGGTGGAGAGCCCAGGATATATCACCTGGAATCAGCACCAGATCGCTTTCTTTAATCTGGCGTATCCAGTTTTCTTGAATCTGCCCCGCATGGTCTATCCAATTCAGACCAAATATATCCATCGGCTTATTGGAAGAAAAGCTCAAATGAAGGTCTGCAATTGCGAATATCCCCATAATGATACACCACCCGTACGCCAACAATTTTGAAGATTAAGGCTTATGAAAAATGTGATAACCCGGTATTGCTTTCTTTATATCGTCCAACAGGTCTTCCAGCTCTTCAGTCTGCCCTCTATGCCAGATTTCTTCGAATCGCTTCTGAAACACCAGGGCCATCTCTTCATCTCCAGAGTGGCTGAGGACCGTGATGTTGGTGGCAATATCGGCCACAAGATTGGAGCGCTCCTCAAACATCAGCTGAGCATTGATGATTTCATTCCGAATCTCACACATTTCCTCATCCAAGCGTGAAGCCGCTTCAGCGGTTGTTCTGAGCTGTGTTCGAACGTTTTCCGGGATATTGGTCTGATATTTATAGTTCAGGGAATGTTCAATGGTTGCCCAGAAGTTCATTGCCAGGGTGCGGATCTGAATCTCTGCAAGTATCTCCTTCTCGCCGAACGCTGTCTGGACAGCATATCGGATGATCATATGGTAGCTGCGGTACCCACTTTCCTTGATGTTTTCTATATAATCCTTCTCATAAACGATTTTCAGGTCCTTTCCATCCCTTGCACGGATCAGTTCCACTACTTTATAGATATCATCCTTGAACTGACACATGATTCGGATCCCGGCGATATCCTCCATCAGATCCTCAATGGCATCCTCTTCAATATCCCGTCGTTTCGCTTTTTCAAGGATGCTGGAAATTTTCTTAACCCGTCCGGTTACAAATTCAATCGGAGAATAGTCGTTAAGTTCTCGGTATTCGTTGCGTATGGATTTGAACTTAACTTTCAATTCTTCTACCGCCTGCTCATATGGTATCAGCATGCTCTTCCATTCCCGAATCCGCTTCATAACCCGACCCCCTGATTCAAGCGCCTCCGCTGCGTAAAAAACAGAAGACACTTCCTTGATTTGCAACGTTAATATTATACCACAATGTAACCTGCTCATTCCAATTGTTTCTACAAGGCTTTGACAAATAATTACTACACAAATGATTCTGACTCTCCTGGCCATGTGAAAATCCCCTCAGTGCAGTTTGAATCTGCACTGAGGGGATTTCATCATCCTGAACCTGAGGAGTTCCTAAAGGCTGCCTAACTCCTCGTTGGGAATATCGGTTATGAACATATGCCCAGGGGCATGGGTAATCATAATATCCGGTTTGGAGCTTAGCGCAACAAGTTGCGGAGTTACTCCGCAAGCCCAGAATACGGGGATTTCCCCAGGTTTGATTTCCACGGGATCCCCGTAGTCCGGACTGAGGATGTCCATGATTCCGATGACGTCTGGATTGCCGATATGAAGTGGAGCACCGTGAACCTCCGGATATCTGGATGTGATACGGACCGCAAGATCAACCAGCTCTTCAGGAATTGGGCGCATGCTTACCACTGTATTCCCGTGAAAAAACTTCGTTGCCTTACAAGGTATCGTCGTTTTGTACATCGGAACATTGCAGTTCATTTCTATATTCCTTACAGGCACTGACTCTTTCAGCAAAGCCCACTCGAATGTGAATGAACAGCCCAGCAGAAACGTCACAAAATCAGGCTGCCATAGACTCTTCAGGTCAGCCGCCTCTTCTGTGAATACACCGTTCCGATAAATCCGGTATCCGGGAACATCTGTCCGTATATCGGATTTTGGAGATAGGGGCGGTTCAACGCAGCCGACTTCGATCCGGTCGATGATCGGGCATGGTTTGGGATTGAGCCGGGCGAATTCGGCAAAATCCTGTGCATATTCCCCACGCAGAATTACCAGGTTCGCCTGTGCATACCCGTCACAGCATCCGGCAGTAGAGCCCCGGAATTTGCCGCTCCGCACAGTTTGTCTGAAAGTATCCGGTTTGAAGTCCTTAAATACGCTCATTTAATCCCTCCTCAATAGTACAGCTTGGATTGTTTATATTTCGGAATCCCATAGTCCCATGTAAATCTGCATTTCTTCTGACAAAGTGAGTGAACGCCTTACAATTATATGATAAAGTGAATGAGTGATCAGGAATGACTGATCAAAACATAATCAGATAACACATACAGAGGTGCATACATATGAATGAACAGGATAGTTCAATTAACAACAGCCTGGATAAAGCGCTAAGTCTGTTGGAATATTTCACTTCAGAAAACCCGACACGTGGACTTAGCGAGATTTCCAGACTTTCATCCATACCAAAAGCAACGGTTTACCGTCTGATCAATACCTTTGAAAAGAACGGGTATTTAAGGAAACTGGATATTCGGGGAAGACAAAATCAATATGCCCTTGGCATCAAATTCCTGATGCTCGGTACCATCGTATCCGACACCGTAGAACTCAAGGAAGTGGCACTCCCTCACATGAAGCGTCTTCGTGATATTCTGAATGAAGATGTGCAGCTGGTCATGCGGGATCACGACCGGGCTGTCTATGTTGAAAAACTGGTCTGCGACCATCCGGTGCGACTTTTCACCCGTACCGGTCGCTCTGCTTCTCTGAATGCGGGCGCTTGTCCACGGGCCATTCTTTCCTTTCTTAAAGACGACGAAATCCGAGAAATCATCCGGTTGCAGCATTTTACCAAGTACACGGAAACAACCATTGTGGACGCCGATAAACTTTGGGAATCCATTGAAGAAAGCAGAAAAAACGGATATACTGTCAGCTTTGGTGAGATGGAGCCTGAAACAGTTGCAGTGGGGGCTCCCATCTTCAACCATGAAGGCGTTGTGGTTGCTTCCATCAGTACCGCCGGTCCTGCCAGCCGGTTTGAAGAGTCCCGTCTCCCGCTGATCATAGAAAAAACAGTTGAAGCAACCCGTTCAATCTCCAGGGACCTTGGTTATACGAACACATGAATCCATTCTTAATCCTGATGCTGACATCACCGATACTGAAGTGCCAGCTTATAGCCTTCTGCAAGGGCGCAGCGGTTCAAATCCTCTGTCCCTTTGGGTACACGACTCAGAACTGCCTGCTCCACACTATTTTGTGATACTAGGCCAGAATATTCTGCAATAAAGCCCAGCGCAACGATATTGGAGACAATCGGCTTTTTCAGGATACGACTGGCTGTTTCTAATATCGGGATTTGAAGAATCCGTTGGGCTGTGATGCCTTCCGGAATCTGAAGAGAGCTGTCGATGATCACCGTTCCGGTTGCTTTTGCACTCATCGCATATTGGTTCCCGGAAGCTTGAGTCAAGGCAAGAATGATGTCAGGCCTGTCTACCTTTGGAAAATCGATCTCATTTCCGCTGATGATCACTTCCGCCTTACTGGAGCCACCACGGGCTTCAGGTCCGTAGCTTTGAGTCTGAATGGCGTTGAGGCCTTCTGAAATAGCCGCTTCTGCCAGGATGATCCCGGCCAGGATAAGCCCCTGTCCGCCGGAACCAGTCAGTCTGATCTCTGTTTGAATTGACATGCTGTCGCCCCTTTCCTGATCAATAATATCCTATTCCGCCTCTGCATACGTTTCATAGCAGGTGTCGGGCTGGCATCGCTCTATGATTTTACGGTATTCATCGGAATATTCCGGCGCCAGTATCTTCTTGAACTCACCCATCATGAATTTCCCTTCCAATTGCTCCGGAGTCATTCTCTCTGCCGCTTTCACATCCACATAATGATCCTTGAGCCAGCTCAGCATATTTACTGCTGAGCCTTTTTTGTTCTTCCGTCCGTAATAGGTCGGACAGGTGCTGATGGCTTCCACGAGACTGAATCCTTTGTGAGCGATGGCCGTCTGGATATGGTTCGTCAGCTGATTGGCATGATAGACCGTGCTGCGGGCCGTGTAGGTCGCCCCTGCTCCTCCGGCTAGCCCCGCGATATCAAAGGGTTTATCAATATTGCCATGTGGTGCGGTTGTTCCGTATTCATGGGTCGGGGTTGTCGGGGAGTATTGCCCGCCTGTCATGCCATAGATATTGTTGTTGTATACGATTGTCGTAATATTGATATTCCGACGTGCTGCATGAATCAGGTGGTTGCCGCCAATAGCGGAGCAGTCGCCGTCACCGCTGACAACGATGACCTCCAGTTCCGGTCGTGAGAGCTTGATTCCTGTTGCAAAAGCAAGTGCTCTGCCGTGTGTCGTATGCAGCGTGTTGAAATCCATATATCCCGGAGCTCTTGATGAACAGCCTATTCCGGAAACGATACAGACTTTGTCTTTATCCAGGTCCAGATTTCCGATGGCTTTTGCCAAGGCTTGTGTTACGATGCCGTGCCCGCAACCCGGACACCAGATATGAGGCAGTTTATTCATGCGGAAATATTTTTGTATCAATTCGCTGCTCATGCTAACGCCTCCTTCACTCTGTTCACCAGTTCAATGGGTGTCAGAACCTCTCCGTTGGCTCTGCCGATATGAGAGACAGGAGAAAGACCGTTCACGACCCGCTGAACCTCCAGAACAAGCTGTCCAAGATTCATTTCTGCCACCAGGATTCCTTTCTTGCCGGCTGCAAGTTCGTATACCCGCTTCTCCGGAAACGGCCAGATGGTGATGGGTCTGAAGAGGCC
>CAZEHS010000070.1:0-17181 GCA_964511875.1 uncultured Peptostreptococcaceae bacterium | reverse complement strand
GTTTATCCGATGCCTAACAGTTCTAAGACTCCCGCTTCTAAAGCGGGAGTAGAGAACTGTAGAGGCCCTGGATCCGCTCTACTAAGCTTCAGATGGAGTTGAAACTCCACCTGAAGCCAAGGATCGCTTCATTTATTGCTTCATCCGATGCCTAAACCCCATATAATCTCCACATATTTCTGGTACGCTGAAATCATAGGATAGCATGATCATATGATACGAAGAAAATCGATCGCCAACCACGTTAAGGGGCAATCTATATGATGACGTACTTGAAAAACAAAATTAAGAAATTGCTGAAATCGATCACTGAGCAGAACCAGAAGCAGTTTGGAACCAGCAGGATGGACTGTTGTGAAATGAATAAGAAACCAGATTCGAAAAAATAGTGGATCTAAGCAGGGAGGTGCCCTGATGAAAAAGAGTGTAGTCATACCTGTTTTAATCATTTTTACCGCGGCGATTATTGGTGCATATATTCTGAATGATGCTTTTGTACTGCCGATCCAGTCATCTGAAACGACTAACGAACCATTTGGCAGTCTTCAAGGATCTATAGAACCCATCACTCACGATTATGCAACAGGCTTGTTGTCGCCTGCGGCTGGTCAACCAGTGAAAGAGTTTGCTCTGACAGCAAAGACAAGCGTAATGGACTTGGAAAACGGGCTTTCACTGCCGGTATGGACCTTCAATGGAACTGTTCCAGGGCCGGAGATACGCGTGAAGCAAGGCGATTTTGTCAGGGTAAACCTGACAAATGAAATGGACTCACCTGTAACCATACACTGGCATGGGTATCCGGTGATTTCTGCCATGGACGGGATTCCAGGGTATCAACAGGATGCAGTGCGGCGTGGTGAAAGCTTCATATACGAGTTCAATGCAGATATTCCGGGGACCTACTGGTATCATTCTCACCAGGACAGTTCCTATCAGGTGGATAGAGGTCTGTACGGAGTACTTGTGGTGGAGCCGATAGAGGGCATTGCAGCAGACAAGGATTTTACATTGGTCCTGGATGAGTGGATGGAATACCCGGACAGCGGTATGGGCAACATGCACGGTTCGGGCGGTATGGGCATGGGCATGATGGGCAATATGGACGTCATGGAGGATGCCATGATGGCATCACTGTACAATATTTACACAGTGAACGGACTAAGCGGCAGCGGAGTTGAACCACTTCAGGTGGATCAGGGCGATCTCGTGCGGATCAGGCTGGTGAATGCCGGATTTCGAACCCACAGTATCCATATTCCGAGCCAGGATTTTCGTGTCGTGGCTGTTGACGGACAAGATATCGAAAATCCGACTGTTATTAAGGATCAATTGATTGATGTCGCGCCCGGCGAACGCTATGATGTTGAATTCACTATGACAGGGACTGAGGGGTTCTTTATTGATGCCCACGATCAGAACCCGTTCAATGTTCAGCTCATGGTGCCAGTGAATGTATCGGGTGGGAGAGAAACATTCATAAAGGAAAAAAATGCAGCTTCGTATCCTGTCTTCGAATACACCACTTATGGAATGACTGAAGCAAGAGAATTTGCAATTGAACAGAAGTATGATGAACAGTTCACACTGGAGCTGAACTCGCGGAACGGAAGAAACGGGCTGGAGTACACCATCAATGGCAAACCATACGGGGAGCAGGAGCCGCTTAAAATCAAAACCGGGGACAATGTGAAAATAACCTTTGAAAACATAGGGTTAGTAAACCACCCCATGCACATTCACGGTCACTTCTTCACCTTGCTCGAAAAAAACGGTATCCTTAGCAGCGGTGCTGAGATAAGGAAAGATACTTTTCTGGTGAAGCCGGGTGAAAAGTATGTGGTTGCCTTTACAGCGGATAACCCGGGAGACTGGATGATCCATTGTCATGAACTGCACCATGCTGCAGCGGGGATGATGATCGGTGTCGAGTATACCGATTTCAAGTCCAACTTCACGCCGAATCCAGAAAACACTTTCAACATTCCTGAATAAGCATCATAAAAATCAAAGAGGTTTGAGTCCTGTAATTACGGAATTCAATCCTCTTTGTCAATTTAATCAACTATGGTTTGCGTTTTCACCTGACTTGCAGCACTTATTTTTTCTGCAGCAAGGATTTCTTCTCACTATATTCTGCTTCGTCAATCTCACCCCTCGCAAAGCGTTCATTCAATATCCTTATAGGATCCGCCGGACTGCTCAGTATACCGCCGGCGTTGTTATCATTCAGTTTCAAAACAGCATAGATGACAATTCCGACGAGCAATAAAGGTATCAGCATCATAATGAATACACCTCCTCAAATTTGGAATCAGGCCTTTCTCTTATAAGGTAATCATACCAAACACGTGTGCAGAACTTATGGAGATTGATTTGTATCCTGAAGAATGAGTTAGAGATTCCCAATATGGGATTCTTTAAATGGGAAAACCATTAAGCATGGGAAATCTCATATGTTCAAAGACAGCAATAGAGCTATTGCATTAATTTCAGAAGTGGCATATAAATTGCTTAAGTAGTATGGAGACATGTCAAATGCAAGAAGAATTCTTCTTTGCGTATTACTGAAAGTGCAAGAGATTTCTATGCTGTTGTGAATTAAAAGCCGACTTAGGAGGTCAATCTATGCGTTTTACTAAATTATTGCCGTTTGCATTATTCGTTGGTTTTCAAGCTGTTATCATTCAAATTTTCGACCAAATGCTGGCGCCTACCATGCCCCCACTGGGCAATCACGGTTTCGGTTGGATTGCGTTCACAGCCTGGGCCATGTATTTTTTAGCAGGCTGTACTGTAAAAGATGGTGTACGGACGTTCTTTGGCTATGGAATCGGCATTTTAAGTTCCATTGTCATATTCCTTCTGGCTGGTACCTTAGGGGGCCTTGGATTTGGATTCTTGAGCGTGCCAGTGGCTCTGGGTGTTGTGGTTGTTCTCATGGTTTCACTTGAGATAGCTCCAGTTCTCATTAATTTCGTACCTTCAACTTTTATCGGTGCAGGGGTGTTTTTCGGATTCATGTCTTACGTTGAAGGAGCAACGTTTTATTCGGCGGCTTACACTCAATTGATTTACTGCCTTCTAGGTCTGTGTTTCGGATATACATCCATCTCCTTCCGGATATGGTATGAGGGTTCGCTCAAGAGCTCCAGTGTTGGCGGCGCAGCCTCAAAGGAAGGAGCCTGAGCGATACAGATGAATGGCAATGGTATTCGTGTCCATAGGATTCCTGTCGAGTAGCGTAAATTTCCCTGGTTCAAAAGGCCTCTGGTACAGAGGCCTCTCTTTCGTTTTTTTGAATCGGTATTTGACCAGCAGAGAACGGGAGGACAATATTGAAGTAGTGATAACGATGATATAGAATGATGTTATACAGGGGGTGAACTATGAATACCAAAGCTATGAGATTGAAGGCTAATTGGGAATCATATATTCTGAGAAGAGAGCTATCCGAGGATACGCGGCCTTGTGTCAAAGAAGCCTGGGATCGATGCATTGCCATGAAAGTCGACTATAACGATGGTTTTGGACATGTAACTTCAAAGGAAGAACTCGAAAAACGGCTTGTTCAGAACGAGAATCTCATAAAAATTGCAGCACCAATCATGGAGAATATCTTTGAGATCATCAGAAAAACAAGCTTTAGCATTATCCTGTCCGATAGTGAAGGCGTGCTGATCCATGTCATTGAGAACGAAAGTATCCATACTAAGCATAGCAACCTGAAATTTTTTTCAGGGACACATTGGGATGAGGGGAGTGTCGGCTCCAATGCAATTGGAACGGCGCTTGCCAGAAAAGAAGCAATCCATATGATTGGCGCGGAGCATTACTGTCTGGCCCATCACCCGTGGACATGTTCGGCGGCGCTGATCAAGGATACTTTTGGGAAAATTGTCGGATGCCTGGATATATCAGGAAGTGTTGAGGATGAGCATATTCATACATTCGGAATTGTCACGACCGCAGCGGCAATCATTGAAAAACAATTGAATCTAATGGCTTCCTACCAATTGATTAATACGGCGTTTAACTCAGTGCAGGATGGTTTTTTCGTTATCGATAACACATTCGGGATTACACATATGAATGATAAGATGGTAGAACTACTGGGGATCAGACGGGAAGAGATCGCAGGCATTGACGTGAGGGAGATGTTTAAGGATATTGAGATCCAGAATGAAATCTTGTGTTTAGGCAGAAACATCAGATTAAATGATTATACAATCAATCATAAGCGTAAAAATTTGGAGTGCATGATCAATATCTCGCCGACAATCATTGATGATCAGATAAGTGGTGCGGTATTTCTAATTAAGGAAGCAACTAATGTGAGACGGGTTGTATCCAGGCTTGCAGGTTTTAGTTCCGGATACACATTCGATGACCTGGTTACTTGTGATGACAAGCTGCGATCCGTTATCAAGTTTGCCAAGAAAATAGCTGAATATGATTGCACCGTACTCATTCAGGGCGAAAGCGGAACCGGGAAAGAAATTTTTGCGCACTCAATCCACCATCATAGTTCTAGAAGAGAGGGGCCATTCATCGCAATAAATTGCGCCGCATTGCCAAAGGATCTCGTAGAGAGTGAACTGTTTGGTTATGAGAAAGGTGCGTTCACTGGTGCTTCTAACGAAGGGAAGCCGGGCAAATTCGAACTGGCTAATGGTGGAACGATGTTTCTTGATGAAATCGGTGAGCTGCCGATGGAAATCCAGTCGAAGCTCCTGCGCGTTCTCGATAATCAGAAGGTAAGCCGTATTGGCAGTCGTTATGAACGGGATCTGGATGTCCGAATCATAGCTGCGACGAATAGGGATCTTGAAAGAGAGATTGAGATTAAGGGCTTCAGAGAGGACCTGTATTTCCGGCTCAATGTAATCAAATTATCGCTTATACCACTAAGAGAACGAAAGAATGACATCCTGCTTTTAGCAGATGAATTCATCAATCGCATGAATCATGAGAATAAAGGTGAAGAAAAACATTTCAGCAAGCCGTTTAGGGAATCCTTAATGAAGAACCCATGGAAGGGTAATGTAAGAGAACTGCAGAATTACATTCAAAGAGAATATTACCTAAGTGATGGAGATACCATCAATGGCAGCTCTATCTATATGGAGGAACTGCCCACCAAGATAGATTTCAAGAACGATAATCTTCAGAATGTTGAGAAACTCTGCATTGTTGAAGCCCTGCGTGCGGCGAACGGGAATGCGGTTGAAGCTGCAGAACGGCTGAAGATTGGTAAATCAACAATCTACAGGAAGATTTTGTCGTATCATATTGATGTACAACCTTTCAAAGAGCACGCAGGAAAATAGGATGTCCAGTGAATCGCTGTAAAAGAGTACTGAGCTAATGGTTTCGAAAAATTATAAACCGTTTCGGATAGGGTTTGAATGCCTATTTCGAGACGGTTATTTTTTGTACCTGATTCCCAATTCGGGAATCCCAATATGGGAATCAGGCATACTGGGAAAACGTATTAAATTGGGAATGTCAGCAATAAAGCCATTGTGAGTAATTATTTAAGTGGCATGGTAATTGCTAAATAGTTAGGTAGATGACATTTAACATGTTGTTGAGATTCAGAGAGGATAACGAAGGGAGGACAAAATAAGCAACGACTTCAATCGAATACGAGTGTAAGAGGTGACGCGTATCAAACGATTTATCATCGAGTTCGGTCTGGGATTGGACTTTCACGGCCAATCGGTCACGAATGCAGCTGGAAAAGCAGTCCGAGAAGCTGTCTCAAGAAGTTGTCTGTCAGGATTACAGGAAGTGTTGGGGTACTCCGTTAGAGGAGATGAACGAAAAAATCCTTATCAAAATGACGATTGCCGTTACGCGACCGGATGAAGTGGATTCAGAATCAATTAAGAAGTATCTGCCTATTGGAAAAAAAGAGGTACAGGTTATCAGTGGGGGGTTGAAGGTGCGGGGGATCAATGTTCCAGAATTCGGCGACGTTGATGACAGCATCGAAGCGGCAGTGGCCTGCATTGAAGTATGCATAATTGACAAGGAGGAGTCACTTTGAAACTAGATAACGAAAAGATATTGGGCATGTATGAAAATATGTTGAAAATCAGAAAGTTTGAAGAAAAAGCAATGGTCGTGTTTTCAGAAGGCGGGATTCCGGGTTTTGTTCATCTTTATATCGGTGAAGAAGCTGTTGCAACGGGTGCCTGCGCCAATCTGAATGATGATGATTATATCACCAGCACACATCGCGGCCATGGTCATATCGTTTCAAAGGGCGGAGACCTTAACCTTATGATGGCTGAGCTGTTTGGGAAAGAAACAGGCTACTGCAAAGGCAAAGGCGGATCCATGCACATCGCTGATGCGACAAAAGGAATACTTGGAGCAAATGGTATTGTCGGCGCAGGACACAATATTGCAGCCGGTGCGGGACTCAGTGCAAAGTACAGAGGGACAGAGCAAGTCTGTGTTTGTTTCTTCGGTGACGCTTCAACCAATCAGAGTACATTCCATGAATCACTCAACCTTGCAAGTATTTGGAAACTTCCAGTTGTCTATGTCTGTGAGAACAACGGTTACGGAATTTCCATGAGCCAAGAAAGACATATGGCTGTAAAAAACATTTCTGACCGTGCCATCGCTTATAATATTCCGGGCGTGACAGTCGACGGCAATGATGTATTTGCAGTATACGAAGCGGTAGGTGAAGCAGTTAAGAGAGCAAGAAAGCAACAGGGGCCGACCTTGGTTGAGTGCAAGACATATCGTCACCGAGGTCACTTCGAAGGAGACCCAACAACGTACCGTGCTGCCGCAGAACTTCAGGAATGGATTGAAAAAGATCCTTTGAAGCGAATGGAGATATTTCTCATTGAAAACAAGGTAGCAACTCAGGAAGAGATTGAAGAATTAAACAACAAGATCGCAACGGAAATCAGCAATGCTGTAAAATTCGCTCAGGACAGCCCGTACCCTGCAGTTGAAGAAGCTGTTCAAGATGTATATTCCGATATCGTTGAGGAGGTAAAAATCCGATGAGAACTATGACTTACTCTGAAGGTATTCGAGAGGGCATGAGAATAAAGATGATTGAAGATCCGAATGTCTTGATTTTTGGAGAAGATGTCGGACAATTCGGCGGATGTTTTGGTGTCACAGCAGGCATGGTAGATGAATTTACCGATAGACGCGTTATTGATACTCCGATTTCTGAAGGTGTCATAATCGGCACTGCCGTAGGCGCAGCAGCTGCTGGACTTAAACCGATTGCCGAGTTGATGTTTGTCGACTTTTTGACAGTTGGTATGGATCAACTTGTTAATCAAGCGGCGAAAATGCGCTATATGTTCGGCGGTAAGGTTTCAATGCCGATGGTTGTACGGTTGCCAAGCGGCGGCGGTGTGAGAGCTGCTGCACAGCATTCACAGTCCCTGGAGAGTTGGCTGACCCATGTTCCAGGATTAAAGGTCGTCTATCCATCCAATGCCGCAGACGCGGCAGGCATGATGCTGACAGCCATTGAGGATGACAATCCCGTGATGTACCTTGAAAATAAATCAATTTATGCAATGAAGGGCGAAGTGCCGGATACGATTGTGCCCATTCCTTTTGGGAAAGCAGCAATCAAGCGGGAAGGCTCTCAAGTAACGTTGATCACATATGGCAAGCAGGTATACGATGCACTCAGCGCTGCTGAAACCCTTAGTAAAGACGGCATAGATGTTGAAGTCATTGACCTGAGGTCTCTCTATCCCTTGGATAAGGAAACGATTGAAGCATCAGTCCAGAAGACCGGCAAAGTTGTCTTGGTCTCTGAAGAAGTGAAAAGAGGGGGCTTTATCGGAGAGATTTCAGCCATGATTGCAGAAGAATTCTTCTTCTCACTGGATGCTCCCATTCTAAGAGTTGGAGCACTCAACACACCCATTCCGTTCTCGCCGGGATTAGAGGACTATGTACTTCCTGATAAGCAAGATATCGTACAAGCAATCAAAAAAATAGTGTGATATCCAGCATGCACATGATGTCTTCGGATATCATGTGCATGCTGACTGAGGTGCAAAATGCCATCCATAGGAATCATAGCGAATCCTGCATCTGGAAAGGATATCAGAAGACTGGTATCTCATGCTACCGTGAT
This sequence comes from uncultured Peptostreptococcaceae bacterium, assembly GCA_964511875.1. Classification (GTDB taxonomy): domain Bacteria; phylum Bacillota; class Clostridia; order Peptostreptococcales; family Acidaminobacteraceae; genus CAZEHS01. The sequence goes on along the minus strand of CAZEHS010000070.1, from coordinate 9,044 downwards.
TGATAACAACGAAAAAGTCAATATCGTGGAACGTATTATCCTGGGTGCACAAAAATTCGGTGTTGAAAAAGTTTTCATCATGCCGGATTCTTCCATGATGGGATACAAGGTGCAGGATAAGCTGCAGTCATCAGGTGAATTGACCGCAGATATTGAAATCCTGAATATTCATATCAAGGATGCTCCAAGCGATACAGAGAATGCGGCTGAGATGCTGGAGTTGCTCGGCGTGGGTTGCGTGGTCGTACTGGGTGGTGATGGAACCCATCGCCTGGTAGCGAAAAAACTCAGGACGGTACCCTTGATAGGCGTTTCGACAGGAACAAACAACGCATATCCGGAAATGCTCGAGGGAACGGTTGCAGGCATGGCTGCAGCCGCAGTTGCGACAGGGATTCTTGACCTTTCCCTGTCATGCAGTCGGGACAAGATCATCGAAATCTATATAAATGACAAATACGCTGATACTGCCTTGATGGACGCGGTCATATCCGATGAAATCTTTATCGGTGCCAAAGCAATATGGGACCTGAAGCATATCAAGCAGATTATCGTCTCGAAGTGCCATCCAGCATCAATTGGCTTCTCATCCATCGTCGGGGCTAACTGTCGAATTGATTCAACGGACGATTTCGGAGGAAGATTGAAGGTAGACGGTGGATCAAATCATTTCTATGCACCTATTTCGGCGGGAACAATCATCGAAATTGAAGCGGAGAATCTGGAAATAATCAAACTGAACAGTTCTGTATGCTGGGAGTCCGATTTCAGTGGGATTATTGCGGTGGACGGTGAAAGAGAGATCCGGTTTTTCGAAGGCGATAAGCTTGAATTTAAAATCACACGGAACGGTCCATGGCATGTCGATGTCAGAAAAGCACTGGAAACTGCTCAAAAATCAGGGTTCTTCATAGTGAAATAACTTCAGGAGGAAAATATGGGACAATTGATAGTGATGCCAAAATTAGGTCTTACCATGACAGAAGGAAAGATAATCAAATGGTATAAGCAGGAAGGTGATGCGGTTCAAAAGGGAGATGCTATTTTTGGTGTCGAAACTGACAAACTCACTAACGATATCGATGCCAGCGTCGGCGGCGTACTAAGAAAAATCATACATGCAGGAGGCGTTGTGCAGGTTCTTAAACCTGTAGGTATCATTGCTGAGGCAGATGAAGATATCGCTGGTCTGCTTGCGCAAACGGAATCAGCACCGGTGAGTGCTGTTGAAGCCGTGAAGTCCATACAACCGATGGAAAAAACAGTTGAGAAAACCGGAAATCGTGTAATAGCATCGCCTAAAGCAAAAAAACTTGCCAAGGAACTGGGTATTGAATTGGAGAACATCACTGGAACAGGCATGTCGGGTTCGATTACAGAACAGGATGTACTTGATTATGACGCCTCCCCTCAATCAAAAGTGAAGTCATCCCCTGCGGCAGAAAAACTTGCTGCAGGGCTTGGCGTCGATATGGATAACATTCAGAAAGTCGATCGGATCATGAAAGAAGATGTCGTGGAGTACTGGAATTTTAAACGACTGCAGGAAATGGCACAGCCTGAAGAGTATCGTAAGGGCATGAGCGCCATGAGACGGGTGATTTCTGAGCGTATGTCTTTCAGTCAGAGCACATCGGCGACAGTCAATTACAATCTTAGCGTTGATACCCGTGAAATGCAGCGGCTTAGGGAGAAACTCAAACTCGTATTCAAAGTGACTTATACCGACATCATCGTCAAGGTTCTATCCAGAGTTCTGCTGGAATTCCCATTGCTCAACTGCTCGGTGGATAACGATGAAATCATCACGCGCAATTATGTGAACATGGGTGTTGCAGTGGCGTTGAAAGAAGGCTTGATTGTTCCGGTCATCAAATATGCCAATGTGAAGGGACTTGAGGCGATTTCTGAGGAAATCAAAGCTCTTGCAGAGAAAGCCAGGACAAATGAACTTCAACCGGATGAAATGACCGGTGGAACATTTACGGTCACTAATATCGGCATGTACGGGATTGAGTCATTCACTCCCATAATCAATCAACCGGAAGTTGCCATATTGGGAATTAACGCGATCAAAGATGTGGCAACCAACGTTAATGGACAGCTCCAGTTCATTCCGATGATGAACCTGAGCCTTACGGCGGACCATCGCGTGGTAGACGGGTCTGTGGCAGCACAATTTATGAACCGCGTGAAAGAGTATATGGAAAATCCAAGTATTTTAATGTTGTAGGAGGCTGGCTATGAGGGTACTAATACTAGGAGGCGGGCCCGGAGGTTATGTTGCGGCAATCAGAGCAGCACAGCTTGGGGCAGACGTAACGATTGTTGAAAAGAAGTATTTTGGCGGGACCTGCCTGAATGTCGGCTGCATTCCCACAAAAGTGCTGCTTCATACAACGGATCTGTATCATGAACTGGTGAAAAACGGAAAGAGCTTGGGGATTAAAATTGGTTCGGCCGACATAGACTGGAGCAGATTGCTGGATCGGAAGTCAGAAATCGTTAGAGCCATGGTCAGCGGTGTGGAATCCTTACTGCTGAGCAATCAGGTGACAATCCTGTTCGGGGAAGGGCGGTTTGTATCTTCCAATCAAATAGAAGTCATATCAGATAATGGTGACAGACAACTGACAGATTTCGACTATGCCATCATTGCCACAGGTTCGGAACCAACAGTGCCGCCCATACTAGGGATTGATTCAGAAGGCATCATGACCAGTAATGAAATTCTGTCCATCGAAGCTCTTCCCAAAAGCCTGTGCATCATCGGTGGGGGTGTCATCGGATCTGAATTCGCCAGTCTGTTCTCCAGACTGGGTGTCGAGGTTTCTATTGTTGAGATGCTTCCAAGAATCGTGGTGACGATGGATGAAGAAATCGTCAGCTATCTCGATTTCGAATTGAGAAATCAAGGGGTCAAGATACTGACCAAATCAAAGGTTGAAGGCTTTGAATCATTTTCTGGAGGAGTTAGAGTCAGTGTGTCCTCAGCAGAAGGCAATCAGGTGATTGAGGCTGAGAAAGTGTTGCTGTCAATTGGCAGACGGCCTGTTACAAGCAATCTGGGTCTCGAAAAAATCGGCGTAAACGTCGAAAAAGGGATCACTGTTAAGAAGAATATGCAGACTAGTGTTAGTAATATCTATGCGATCGGTGACTGCACCGGGGGAATCATGCTTGCCCATGTGGCTTCGGCTCAGGGAATTTTCGCCGCCGAGGCGATCATGAATAAGAAGTCCAGGTTGGACTTCAGAACGATACCCTATTGCATCTATACGAAACCGGAAATCGCCTCGGTAGGTATAACTGAAGATCAGGCAAGAGAGGCGGGGATCGACTATGTTGTCGGGCGTTTTCCATTGATGGCTAACGGTAAAGCTCTGATCATGGGAGAGACTGAAGGCTTGGTTAAATTCGTTGTCAACGCAAAGACGCATGAGATATTGGGAATGCACATGGCGGGGCCTAAGGCCACTGAACTGATTGTTGAAGGTGCCATGGCCCTGCGGCTGGAAGCAACAGTGGATGAAATCATTACGACGATCCATGCACATCCCACAGTAGCGGAATCACTTCAGGAATCAGCGCATGCAGTTCACGGCAACGCAATCCATATGCCGAAATAGACAGTGTTCACAGATCATTTCGGGTGAGTTCGAAATGATCTGTTTTCCATAAGGTTTGGATACGAGGAGTGGATGAAATGAAATTATATATAACGCGTCATGGGGAGACTCAGTGGAATCTTGAAGGCCGGTTGCAGGGCTGGAGCAACAGCTCCCAATTGAGTGAAAAGGGAATCTTGGATGCTAAGCGTCTGGGAGAATATTTAAAAGAAGTTAATTTTGACTGTATCTATACCAGCCCTTTAGATAGGGCTATTAAAACCGCTGAACTGATAAGGGGAGACAAGGACATCCCGATTATACAATGCGAAGGTCTTAAAGAAATTAATTTCGGGGATTGGGAGGGAAAAACATACAGTGAGATTGATACCCTCTATAAAGAGCAGCACAACAATTTTTGGAATCATCCCGAACTGTACAAACCCGTCGGGGGCGAAAGTTACGATGAGTTGATATACAGGGTCAGAAAGGCCCTGACAGAAATAAGTGAGGCAAATCAGGGCGCTAACGTACTGATTGTAACTCATGGAGTTACTAAAAAGGCCATCTACAAAATTGTAAAAGACCTTCCCATGGAAGAATTTTGGGCGCCGCCACGTCCGAACAACACCAGTCTGTCGATTGTGGAGGTTGATTCCCAGAGGATGTCTTTTATACTTGAAGCGGATATTTCGCACCTGGATGAAGACGAGTGATTCAATCTGCCAGCATAAGACTGGGACAACGGTAAAGGGAGTATACCTATGAGAACCTGCTACGTAATTCAGATTAAGAATCCCATCGCCTATGCTGAAGGATTGAGACTGCAGAAGCTAGCCTTCGACATTGTTAGAAGTAGGATGGCTGACGGCATCATATTTATGCTTCAGCATCACCCTGTCTTTACTGTGGGAAGTAGCGGAGGAGGGGAGAATCTTCTGGTTCCTCCGGAAGTCCTGGCCCGGTTGGGGATTGAAATCTGTGAAACGAATCGGGGCGGCAATATCACCTATCATGGTCCTGGGCAGCTGGTCGTTTATCCCATATTGAATCTGAACAACTTCGTGAAGGATACACACTGGTACCTGAGACAGCTGGAGACGGTTGTGATCAGCTCCCTTGAAGCATACGGACTCAAAGGACAGCGCAAGGAGAAATACACCGGGGTCTGGATCGGAGATCGAAAAATCGCAGCTGTTGGTGTTCATGTAAGTAAATGGATTACAATGCATGGACTTTCTATAAACCTCCATGTGAACAGGGCTCATTTCGGCTTGATCAATCCCTGTGGCATAACTGAATTCGGAGTGGCATCTCTGAATGAATACTGTACTGCCATCAGCGATCAGGAGATTTATCAAAAGGTTCAGGAAAAATTCGGAGAAATATTTGATGCGAAGCTGATACAAGCAGATACGCGTATTTTAGAGGAGGAGATGTGATGATACCCAGACCAGAATGGTTGAAACAAAAGGCACCTGGCCAAGTGGTTTTTGAAGAAATGGGAAGGCTGCTGGAATCTTTATCCCTGAATACGGTGTGTGAAAGCGCCCATTGTCCCAACATCGGAAAATGCTTCGAAAGCAAAACCGCTACCTTCATGATCATGGGGGATATCTGCACAAGGGGGTGCCGCTTCTGTGCAGTGACCAAGGGGACAGCAAGACCCTTGGATTGTGATGAACCGCTCAATGTGGCTACAGCCTGCATGCGACTCGGCTTGAAGCACGTCGTCATAACCTCTGTTACTCGGGATGATCTGGAGGATGGAGGGGCTGAACATTTTGCTAAGACTGTTCACGCTATTCGATTGCTGAACACGGATTCGACCATTGAACTTCTCATTCCGGATCTGCGTGGGAATTGGAAAGCCCTAGCTGAAATTATCGATGCTAAACCAGATATCATCAATCACAACATTGAAACCGTCCCGGAACTTTATGAAAAAGTACGGCCCCAGGCCATCTACAATAGGTCCCTGGAGCTGCTCCGGTGTGTCAAGGAAACCGATGAGAGGATTTACTCTAAATCCGGACTGATGCTTGGTCTGGGGGAAACCGATGAGCAGATCATCCGAGTGATGGGGGATCTTCGGGCAGAAGGCTGCGACATACTGACCCTGGGACAGTATCTCAGACCCTCGGAAGAGCACATACCAATCCATGAATACGTCACCCCCGAGAAGTTCGATGAACTACGTGACATCGCCCTAGCCATGGGATTCAGATATGTGGCCTCCGGCCCCTTTGTACGCAGCTCTTATAAAGCATTCATTGCGATGGAGGAACTCAAGAAAGGATGAGCTGAATGCGAGCTTCCCTCATTCATGAAGATAACAATTCGCTGATCCCAAACGCACCTCGGACATTAACACTGGTTTAATTACAGTGTCTAATATCGAGGTGCGTTTTTTTTCATATGAACGGCTATAAAACCTGGAAATCCGGGTAGGAATGAAAACACATGAAAAGGAGGGTTCAATATGGTTTTCGCCAGCACGGATCTGAGAAAAGAACATGAGGGGATCCTTTTGGGATTGGATATTCTCGAGCAGATGATAAAAACTACGGACGGAAGACTAAAGGCTGACTTCGAGGAAATTAACGATATGCTCGGTTTTTTGAAATTATTCGCTGACAAATGCCATCATGGGAAAGAGGAAAATCTGCTTTTCCCTGTCATGGAGGAGGCCGGAATTCCTAATAGAAACGGTCCAATCGGAGAACTGCTCCTTGAGCACGAGGAAGGCCGACGTTATATCTCTCAAATGACTGATGCAGTAAGCGGCACATTCAATGAACAAGCATTTGCCAGTGCAGCTGCAGAGTATATCCTGTTATTACGCAGTCATATTCAGAAGGAAAACAATGATCTTTTCAATCTAAGTGATGAAAAAATACCACAAGAAAAGCAGACTGAATTACTTGAAGCATTTGAAAAATTTGAAGAAGAGGTGATGGGAGAAGGAACTCATGAAAAACTGCATGAACTCCTTCACAAGTTCAAACATAAGTATCTGAATCAGATCCATTGAAATAGATGACGATTTTTTGACTTAAGTGTTTAATGATCAGCAGTTTGGGTATACATAAATGCAGGATAAAGGGGGTGCCGAGATGGTTATCAAAGTCGTTTTTGAAATGGAAGATGGCAAGTATAGAGTACCGGTGAGCAAGGACTTGTATATCAAGAACCTGGAGTACTTCGAAGGGATGGGGATTTATGACGAAGCTCTTTGTCAGGAAAAAGCTCTGATTACTACCGGTTTTCGTATAGTGCGGTCAAATGAACAGGATTGTTGATGCGATGGTTGCTGAAATGCTTGAAATCAAATAGACTGAACTATCCGTAAGGAGCTTGTGACGGTGAGAAATTTGCTTGTTTGCATAGCTCTTCTATTTTTGTCTTGTTTTGAATCTCATACTTCGCTAAAGGGTCATCATCCCCAGATCCTTCAGTTTCTGTGAGGGAAGGGGGGCAAAATGAAAGAGGCCATTTTATATCAAAGGTTGGGAGAAAAAAAAGTCAAATGCAATGTTTGTAACCACAGATGTACAATTGCGGATGGTAATAGAGGAATTTGCGGTGTGCGTGAAAATCACCAGGGTAAGCTCTATGCTCTGAATTATGGGAAAACCGTAGCTGCACATGTGGATCCCATCGAAAAAAAACCGCTTTATCACTTTTTGCCAGGCTCTGAGATTTATTCCTTTGCCACTGTCGGCTGCAATATGCGTTGCTCATGGTGTCAGAACTGGGAAATATCGCAAAGTCCCAAGCCGGACAGACAAATCGCAGGCATCGCTGTTTCTCCGGAAGAACATGTTCAACGAGCTCTTGATAGCGGATGTCCTTCCATCGCCTACACTTATTCTGAACCAACGATATTTGTGGAGTATGCTTTGGATACCATGATATTGGCCAGAGAAAAAGGACTAAAAAATGTCTGGGTGACTAACGGCTTTATGTCCAGAGAGACACTCGATGCAATCATTCCCTATTTGGACGCAGCCAATGTGGACTACAAAGGGCCGAATGACGGTGTTTACGAAAAATATTGCGGAGGCAGGGCCGAACCGATTATGGAAAACCTGAAAGCCCTCCATAAAGCTGGCGTTCATATCGAAATTACCACTCTGATCATACCAGGCATCAATGACAGGTCCGATCAACTGGAAAAGATTGCCCGATTCATTGCCGCAGAACTTCGGCAGGACGTGCCCTGGCATGTAACCCGATTCTTTCCTGCCTGGAAAATGACAGACACCCCGGTAACGCCATTGAGAACATTGGAAATGGCAAAGACGATAGGTGAAAATGCGGGTTTGAAATATGTCCATGTCGGCAATGTGTAGTAGGGTTGACTTTCATTTTGGTTTTCGTGTTCTGGAAAATAATGAAACTAGGCCGATAAATGTCACAGCTACAGCAACAAGAGATAGTATTATAGCAATATTATCTATCATTACGTCACCTCCTATCCGACATGGTTGAAAAGTAATCACGAACAGTTATCTACCATATTGTTACCCTTTTAAGATGTGAACCTTAGTTGAACGGATCCAGGGCCTCTACAGTTCTCCACTCCCGCTTAAGAAGCGGGAGCCTTAGAACTGTTAGGCATCGGACAAAACTGTGATTTTAGGCGCATAATTCATGTTCTGTCTAAGATCCTATCATAAATCTGGTTTAAAGCTGTGCAACTGGGTATTTTCAATAATGTAGTTTCACTGAAATGCCACAGAATATGCTGTGTTGAATGAAAAGGAGGAATGGTATGGATATCTATGAATTTGCAATGGACTTTGAAATGGCAGGAAGGAATCACTATCTTAAAATGGTAGAGGAGACTCCGAGTGCGACCGGGAAACAGATATTTAAAATCCTTGCGGATGAGGAACTCAGACATTACGATTTGCTGAAGGAAATGTCCCAACACAGTCAAGTAGTTGTTGAGTCGGGACATATGGAGGTTGCTGAAAAGGTGTTCAATTCGCTGCTGGGAACAGATGAGCTTCAAGGATATATGCTTCCCATCGATTATTACACTCAGGGTATAATTCTTGAAGAAAAAAGCATTGCTTTTTATAAGGAAAAAGCCGCTGCTGAAACAGACGCAGCAGCTAAGACAATCCTGCAGAAAATTGGGTTTGAAGAAAAGAAACACAAACTCCTGTTGGAGAATATACGGGAACTGATGATGGAATCTGAGACCCGCCTTGCAAGTCCTGAACTGGAGCGACCACTAAAGCAGGATATTTGAACTGATGGAAAATAATCTCTCTGCACAAAGCCGCCGGAATCCGATAGGAATCCGGCAGTTTTTTCTGGATGGATCTAATCAAGGAGGAGTGATCAATGACAAGGATGCTTGAAGTATACAGATGCGGCAAGTGCGGGAATACGTGCTGAGTGGCTCGACCGTCCATGTCTATG
>CAZEHS010000069.1:0-17928 GCA_964511875.1 uncultured Peptostreptococcaceae bacterium | reverse complement strand
GAATACGGTGCTAAGTCCTACAGATTTGATTCTGAAAGATGAGGTATCTTTTAAATAATTAAACCTCTTCTTTTTGAAGAGGTTTTTTCTATTGTGATACCAAAACCATCCAATAAGGAGGACAATGATGAAAAAGCGACTGTTTACTTCCGAGTCCGTTACGGAAGGCCACCCCGACAAAATGTGCGATCAGATTTCCGATGCGATCATGGATGCCATCCTCGAACAGGATTCCCAGGCTCGTGTTGCCTGTGAAACCACAGTTACAACCGGCCTGGTGCTGGTTGTCGGCGAGATTACGACATCCTGTTATGTTGATATCCCCAAGGTTGTACGCGAGACAGTGAAAGAAATCGGATATACCCGTGCCAAGTACGGATTTGATGCCATGACCTGTGCGGTAATGACAGCCATCGATGAACAATCCGCTGATATCGCTCTCGGAGTGGATGAGGCCCTTGAGCACAAGGCCATGAGCCGCGATGATTTCGACTCCATCGGTGCCGGCGACCAGGGCATGATGTTCGGCTTCGCCTGCAATGAAACGCCGGAGCTGATGCCTATGCCGATCTCCCTGGCGCACAAGCTGGCGCGTCAGCTTGCAAAGGTCCGTAAGGATGAAACACTGTACTACCTGCGTCCGGACGGAAAGACCCAGGTCACTGTGGAATACCAGGATGATAAGCCTGTACGGGTGGATGCAATCGTCATCTCCACACAGCATGCACCGGAAGTGGCCCATGAGCAGATTGAACGGGATCTGAAGGAATTCGTCATCAAGCCCATCATTCCAAAAGAGCTGCTGGATGATAACACCAAGTATTTCATCAACCCGACCGGACGCTTCGTTATCGGCGGTCCTCAGGGGGATTCCGGTTTGACAGGCCGCAAGATCATCGTCGACACCTATGGCGGATACTCCCGTCACGGCGGCGGTGCTTTCTCCGGAAAGGATCCCACCAAAGTGGACCGTTCAGCTGCGTATGCAGCCCGTCATATCGCCAAAAACGTGGTAGCGGCAGGCTTGGCGGACAAATGCGAAATCGAAGTCGCCTATGCCATCGGCGTCGCTCATCCCGTATCCCTTCTGGTTGAAACCTTCGGCACAGCCAAGATTCCGGAAGAGCGAATTGAAGAACTGGTAGCCAAGCACTTTGACATGCGCCCAGCCGCCATCATCCGTGACCTCGACCTTCGCCGCCCCATTTACAGACAAATAGCAGCCTACGGCCACATGGGCCGCAACGACCTGGACCTCCCATGGGAGAAAACAGACAAGGCAGACATTCTTAGAAAAGAAGCAGGACTATAAAACAAACCGCGGCCTCAATATTGGCCGCGGTTTGTTTTATGAGGAAGGAGAAAGCGAAATATATGGAACCACCGAATACACCGAAATCACCGAATCAAAATTTGAATAGTTCATATCCTTCTCGGTGTATTCGGTGAATTCGGTGGTTCCCAGCATGTGTATCCTATCGATTGCACTCCATATGCGCTATAATAGAAATAACTTCGTTCATACAGGCGGTAACCATGGCTGAAACACGAACCGGGATCCTTTCGGATTACCTTTACTATAATGATGAGAACGGCTATGCTGTTTTTCTGATAGAAACCGAGTCCGGTTATGAAACGGTAGTCGGGCATATTCCGCGGCTTCCGGAGGGTGAAAACATCAGAATATGGGGGTCCCTTGCCCACCATTCGAAATATGGTCAGCAGCTGAAAATGGAGGGGTATGAGGTGATGATGCCTACGGGCGCTCACCAGATCATCGCCTATCTGTCCTCCGGACTCATCGAGGGGATCGGCCCTCAGATGGCTGCCCGGATGGTGGAGGCCTTTGGTGAGGAAATCTTCGACGTGATGGATTACGCGCCGGAAAAGCTCCTCAGTGTTTCAGGAATAGGTGAAAAGAAACTGGCAAAGCTGATGGAATCCTGGTCGGAACAGCGCAGGAACAGAAAGGTCATGATGGAGCTTCAAAAACTCCAGATCACGACACTTGCCGCCATGAAAATATACAAGACCTTTGGGGATTCTGCCCTGGAAACGGTTCGAGAGAACCCCTATCAGCTTGCCGAGCTGATTCAGGGCATCGGATTCCGGCAGGCGGACCGGATCGCAGAAATGGTAGGTGTCAGCAGGGACTCTCCCTACAGGCTAAGGAGCGGCATTCATCATGTGCTGATCCGTCAGGCCGGTGAAGGACACTCCTGCTATCCTCAGGATAAGCTCATCGCTGAAGCTGCTGATACTCTAGGCATCACAGATGAGGAGCTTGAGGGTCCCCTGGTGGATATGATCCTGGAGGGATCGATCCACGTGGAGCGCAAATCCGGGATGAATCTGGTATATCTGGCTCCGTTCTTTGCCGCAGAAGCCGGGATTGTACGGCGGCTTGCCGCCCTGATGGAGGACCGTGACCCTCTTCCCCTGATGGATCGGGAGCGGATCATCATGGAAATAGAAGGACGGATGGGTCTTGAACTTGCTCCTGAACAGGTTGCAGCAATCCACCTGACACTGGATGAACCCATCGTGCTCATCACAGGTGGGCCCGGAACAGGAAAAACAACCCTGGTCCAGTTCATCATCGAACTGCTCGAGCGGTCGGCACACAGAGTAGCCCTAGCAGCGCCAACAGGCCGCGCGGCAAAACGCATGAGCCAGACTACCGACAGGGAAGCAAAAACTCTTCACCGCCTTTTGGAGTACATCCCGCCAGCCCTGGCAGGGGATGAAGGCGGATTCCAGCGTGATGAAAGCAATCCTCTGGATATCGACGTACTGATTGTCGATGAAATGTCCATGGTGGATCTGATGCTGATGCACAGTCTCCTCAAGGCCATGCCCCCCGGTGGACGGATGATACTGGTAGGGGATGCGGATCAGCTCCATTCGGTGGGCTCCGGTAATGTGCTGCGGGACCTGCTGGAATCCGAGGTGATTCCAACCTGCCGCCTCACGGATATCTTCAGACAAGCCCGGGAAAGTGCCATTGTCCTCAATGCCCACCGTATCAATCGGGGCGAAGCCCCTCTCGTGAATGAAAGGGATAAGGATTTCTTCTTCATTGAAGGGAAGGATACGGCCTCAGTGCAGGCCACGGTCATCGATCTGGTTTCCCGCCGGCTGCCTGAATATTACAGCCTGGATCCCTTTTCAGACATCCAGGTACTTACACCCATGAAGCAGTCCCCCGTGGGGGTGGAAGCCCTCAATGAAAAGCTACAGAGCGTGCTGAACCCCCCGGCTTATGATAAAGAAGAAAAACAGATCGGTACAAGGACCTTCCGCGAGGGAGACAAGGTCATGCAGATCAAGAACAACTACACCCAACGATGGATCGCGCAGGCCTCCGGCCTGGAAGGGGAAGGCGTATTCAACGGCGACATCGGCATCATCCTGCGCATCAGCCGCCAGGAACAGGCCTTCCACGTACTCTTCGACGGCGAGCGCCTTGCCATCTATGATTTCATGCAGTCTGATGAACTCATGCATGCCTACGCCATCACCGTCCACAAAAGCCAGGGCAGCGAATTCCCCGCAGTCGTCATGCCCATCACAGGCCAGACTCCCATACTGATGACACGAAACCTGCTGTATACCGCAGTAACAAGAGCCAGAAAACTGGTGGTCCTCATCGGGGACAGGCAGTGGCTCATGCGGATGATAGGGAATAATTCGAGTATGATCCGGTATTCCGGGCTGAAGGAACGGTTGGTGGCGATGGCGGCGTGGCACGGGTGATCCTTGCCTTCCTCCGGGAGGAAGGTGGCAGCAAAGCTGACGGAAGGAGTCCGCGAGATGAACACTTTGAATGACGCAGACTCCCCCTGTCACTCTGTGACATCCCCCTCCCGGAGGGAGACAGTGATTAATGCCTTCCTATAAGAAGACGGTGACAATAAAGCCAACGGAAGGAGTCTGCGTATGCTAATCCCAACCCCTAAAGAATTCTGCTCAACCCTCCTCAACCTCCTCTTCCCCCGCCACGTCAAATGCGCCCTATGCGATATCGAGCTTGGGGAGGATTTTCAGTGGAATCTCTGCCCGGCCTGTGTTGAAGGCCTTGCCCCGGTTGGCGCATACGGCTGTAAAGGCTGCGGGCGGTTTGTGGGAGCCTTTGCTCTCCACGGCATGTGTCCCCACTGTCTGGGAGAAGACCGGTGGTTCATCAGCGGGAAATCGGGCTATATGTATAATGATAGTGCCCAGAACTTTGTCCATGGACTCAAATATCATCAGAAGCCCTGGCTGGCCCATAATATGGCGGCTCAGATGCATGAAATGGTCGTTGAGATTTGTGACCTTTATGGTATCGAATATCTGGTCCCTGTACCCATACATAAAACCCGTCTGGCTGAAAGGGGCTATAATCAGGCCCACCTGCTTGCCGAGGAGCTCTCGAAGCTGCCTGGAATACCGCAGACATTCCAGCATCTGGAGCGGATCCGATTCACAGAGCCTCAGAATCAGCTGACGCTCTCGGAACGGATCAAAAATGTGAAAGGGGCATTCGCAGTGGCGCCTGAGAGCTTACAAGGCGTTATGCCGGAACGGGTTCTGCTGATTGACGATGTCCTCACCACAGGCAATACCCTTAATGCCTGCGCCCATGCTCTCAGAGCAGGCGGGGTCCGTCATGTGATCATTGCCACATACGCGTCGGTTACCGGTTAAGCTGGTTTGGGTACGTTATCAATGATATAATGGAAAAAAAATCAACTGATAGTTGATATAATAAATGGAGGTACTCATGGCAGTAAAAAATTGTACCCGGTGTGGCCGCATGTTCCAGGCTGAAGGTGTTTCAAAGCTCTGTGACCGATGCCGCGATAATGATGAAGAAGATTTCAAGGTGGTTCGCGAATATGTATACGATAATCCCAACAGCAATATTCCTGATGTTTCAGAGAATACAGGTGTTCCTGAAGATAAGATCCTCAAATTCCTCCGTCAGGGCAAGCTGGTTCTGAAGGACGAATTCTCAATGGTGTTGGACTGCGAGCGATGCGGCAAGCCCATCAAATCAGGACGTTACTGCGATTCATGCACCCATGAGATGTCCAATGAACTTCGAGGCGCCGCCAGCAGAACAGCCCAGAATATTCAAAAACCTGCAGCGGATGCGAGGGGGATGTTCACGAAAGCGGAGTACGGGAAAAAGTAAGAAGAATCAAATTTCGCATAAAAAAGCAAAATAGCCTTAACATTCACCCCCTGGTGGCCGATATAAGTTATAAGAAATCGGTTATCAGGGGGTGTACTTATGAAGATCATCAATAATCAACAGGTCAATCAGGTTTTAAAAAGCTATCAGAAGCATGTGAGCCCAACAGATAAGACAGAGCCTGCAGCCATGGCTCGGGATAAAATCGAAATATCAGAAGAAGCCCGGGATTTTCAAACAGCCATGAAGGCTTTCAAAGAATTGCCTGATGTCAGGCAGGGAAAGATCGATGCTGTAAAAAGTCAGGTTGAATCCGGCCAGTACAAGCCATCGGCTGAAGCAGTCGTGGATAAGATCATGGAAATGATCAAGGGCAAATGAAAAGGAACGAACAAAGGAGACTTCTATGTCCCAGCTCAGTGAGCAGCTTGCCAGAATTCTGGAGCGTGAACAGGTTATCTATGAAGAAGTCCTGGACCTGGCAGAAAAGAAAAAGAGAATCATCATAGACGGAAAACTGAAAGAACTTGAAGATATCACCCGACGGGAAACAGAAATCGTCGGGATTCTTATAAAGCTCGAAAACCTCAGATCCCAGACATCCGAACAGCTGGCTGCGGAGAAAGGCATACGGGAACTGGTTTCAATGCGTGACCTGTTGCCATTGCTGGACCCAAAGGACCAGCTGTATATTTCTGCCCTGCAGGCGCAGCTCAAAGGCACCATCGCATCCCTGCAGAACGTGAACGAGCTCAACGGCAAGCTTCTGAAGCAATCCCTGGAGCTTGTGGATTTCAACCTCAACCTGATCTCCACCATCGGCAGCGTATCCAGCGGCTACACAGCCGAAGCATCCGAAAAAGGCCAGCCGATACGGAGCGGGCTGTTTGATGCGAAGGTGTAAGGAGTAACGATACACGAGTAACGATATTCGATTAACGATTAACGTAAAACCGTTATAATGCGGAACGTTTTCTTGGAATTTACGTTAATCGAACATCGAGCATCGTTAATCGAAATTTTTTTTCAGGAGGTTCCTCATGGGTTCAACGTTTTCTGGTTTCAATATAGCCACATCCGGATTGTTTGTCAGTCAGCGGGCCATGAGTGTAACAGCTCACAATATTGCAAACGCCAATACAGAAGGATTCTCACGTCAACGGCTGGATATGACAGCCAGTCGTCCGCAGCTGCTTCCTGGTGCTCAGGGAACTCTCGGCAACGGCGTTGACAGCAACGCCGTCAACCAGATTCGGGATGAGTTCCTGGACTTCAAGCTTAGGGGCGAAACCTCACTGTCTGGGGAATGGGCCCAGAAGGAGGATGTCCTGTCTACAATCGAGGCGGTTCTGAACGAGCCTTCCGATTCAGGCATCAGCATGGTAGTCGATCAGTTCTACAGCGCTCTTCAGGAACTGAACAAGAACCCTGAAAGCCTTACAACCCGGGCTCTTGTCCGGCAGCGGGGCATCGCCTTTGCCAAAACGATGAACCAGATGGCAACCTCCCTTCAAAAAATGCAAAGCGACCTGGATTTTGAACTCCAGTCAGTCACCAGTGAAATCAACGGTTATGCCAAGCAGATCGCAGCCCTTAACCGGACCATTTATGCTCAGGAGATCGATGGGGCAAAAGCGAACGATATACGGGACCAACGCAATACCCTGCTGGATAAGATGTCAGAACTGACGAGCATCAATTATTTTGAGGATGATATGGGCCGTTTCTTTGTCACGGTAGCGGGAAATCCCATCGTCGCCCATTATGATTACGATCAGCTCAAGCTTACCGAACGGGCAGATGCCGATAAGCTGCACCCTGATGATGCGCTGAAGCTCAACGACCTCGGCTGGGAAAGCGGATCCACCTTCAGCGGAAAAGGCGGCAAGCTGCAGGGGCTTATCGATATGCGCGATAATATCAGCGGCATGGATAAGG
Source organism: uncultured Peptostreptococcaceae bacterium (assembly GCA_964511875.1). Classification (GTDB taxonomy): domain Bacteria; phylum Bacillota; class Clostridia; order Peptostreptococcales; family Acidaminobacteraceae; genus CAZEHS01. Next base: position 10,811 of record CAZEHS010000069.1, on the reverse strand, counting down.
GGATCCCGTATTACATCGATAGACTCAACGAATTCACCGATACATTGGCATCAGAGCTTAACCGGATTCATTCCGGTGGATATGGCCTGAAAGGAACAACCGGTACCGACTTTTTCACCGTAAGTAGCCAAACCACTGCAGAATTCGAGCAGTCCTTAAAAACAACCGGCCTCAACGGAGGTCCGGCACTGGATGTCACCGGTGACGTAACTGCAGGCACTAGCACCGCGTTCACTGAAGAAGAAAACCAGGTCATCATTCTGAAAAACATCGGCAAGATTCTGGACAATAATCCGGCATACGCGAACAAATCCATCAAATCCATCAGCACCGGCCAGTATATCCTAACCGATAGGATCAGGGCAACGGAAATCAGCATCAGCAGTGATATCGATAATGATCTCTCCGCTATCGCAGCATCCAAAACACTTGCCGGCCTCCCCGGTGACGGCGCAAACGCCCTGAACATGGCTTCCAGCCGAAGTAATGTCAATCTGTACAAATGGGGAAGTCCGGACGATTTTGTCAAATCTCTGGTATCCAACCTTGCCGTCGATACCCAGGAGGCGATCCGGGCCAAGTCGAACCAGGAGATCCTCATCGGTCAGGTGGAGAACAAGCGCCAAAGCGTCATGGGTGTATCCATGGATGAAGAAATGTCCGAAATGCTTAAATTCCAGCACGCATACAATGCCAGTGCCCGTATGATAACAACGATTGATGGAATGCTCGATACGCTGATCAATAGAGTCGGCTTAGTTGGCCGTTAAAGACGGACTGCTCGATGAGAGGGATGTGATTTCTTGAGAATTACAAACAGCATGATGGTCAATACCCTGATGAGCAATCTCACCCGGAACATGAACAGGATGAGTGAGTATCAGGATCAGTTGGCCACGGGAAAACGGGTCATTCGGGCGTCTGACGATCCGGTTGGAACGTCAAAAATTCTGAAATTCAAATCCGATATTGCAGCTTTGGATCAGTATGAAAAAAACACTGGGGATTCCCTAGCGTGGCTGGAAGTAACGGAGAGTGTCGTTTCAGACACCGGCGACGTACTTCAGCGGATGCGGGAGCTGGCAGTGCAGGCGGCCAACGGAACCAACACAGCAGAAGATACACAAAAAATCTCCCTGGAAATCGAGCAGATGAAGAAGCATCTTATCAGTAACGGCAATTTCAGCTATGCCGGGCGATATGCATTTTCAGGCTATCAAACAGATACCCCCCTCTTTAATGAGGATGGAACCTATCGGATTGATGTGACTCAAACGGATATTGATATCGCAACACGGCCGACGCTGCAGTATCAGGTCAGTATCGGTCAGGATATGGATGTCACCACGAATGGTCTGGATATATTCGGCGCGGTTGAGACCACATACCTTCTTGAAAGCAGCCTTCCTACCGGAAGCGATACAGGTGTTGCTTCAACCAAAAGATATCTGAAGGGCCCTTTCGCCCTTGGGCAAAGCTATACAGGGGACAATCTTAACATTACGGTTGGTGCAATGACGTTCAATGTCGATGAAAGTACCCTGAACGGCAGTGTTACGCCGCTGACCCAAAATGATGTGCTGGACCATTTCAATAATGCGGTAAACGGTGCTGATACACTTTCAGATTATGCGGATGTTTATTTCGATGCTTCCGGAGATTTGGTCATTAAATCAAAAGCCTATGGAACCACAACAGAAGTTAGTGAAGCCTCTGCCCTTTTCAATCCGTCCGTTAACCCTGGCGCCGATTCACAGCCAGCTACAATGACCGGGCCACCTCTCGCAGCCTTATTTACTCCTGTTCAAGAGGCAGAGTTCAAAAGCAACGCCCTGTATCTGACTGTTGATGGGGAACGAAAACGTATACAAATCGATGCGTCTGCAACTGTTACAGATGCATCGCAGCTGGCAGCAGCGTTAGAAGATGCGACTGACCTGGCATTCGGTCCGGGCAAAGTCGCAATCAGCGTAACCGCCGGCAATCAGATAAGCTTCACTTCCGGGAACACCTCGGACGGTAAAGCCCCATCGATCAGCGCTGATTATATTCGGGCAAAAGAAAGTAAATTGATGGCTGATATTGATGATTTCGTTGCAGGGCTTCAAACAGCCGATGCCGCTTCAAGCAATGCCTTCCTGGGCGCAATCGATGCCCATCTTAACCAGATTCTTTCAGTAAGAGCGGATATCGGAGCCAGAGTGAATCGGATGGAACTGGTGGCAAACCGGATATCCGATAACATCATCAGTTATACAACAATGCTTTCCGATTCACAGGATGCAGACATGGGCGGCGTGATCATGTTCCTGAAAAACGCTGAGAATGTCTATAAGGCAGCCCTTTCCACCGGCAGCAAGGTCATTCAGCCAAGTTTGATTGATTTTTTAAGATAGGGGGTGTTTTCCATGCTTTCGCTTCAAGTGAATCACACATGGCCCCAACTAGGCATCAATCGTACACCTGGGCGTTTTGAGATGCAAAGCCCGGGGTATACTCTGAACATGTCCGTAACTCAAGCGCAGGTTACGGTTGAAAGCACCCTTCCCAAGATCACAATCGATCAGAGCCAGTGCTTTTCCGAGGCGGGACGAAAAGGCAATGCAGAACTCACTGCAGAAATGGTGAGCTATGCCAGGAATGCAATGCTAAGCAGCGTCGGCAGGATTGCAGAGCAGGGAAATCAGCTTGCCAATATTCCAAATGCTTCCGGCGCCATAGCAGATCAAGCCTATTACAACGCTTACGAACAGTTCGACAAAGAATTCAATCTGGGAACCATCCCCAAATCCCAGCCAAGGATTGATGTGATTGAAGGGAAATTGGATATCAAAGTCATTGAAGGCCAGGTGACCAATAACTCAGTGCCACAGAAACTCTCTCTTCAGTACCAAAAGGGTGCCGTTGAAATCTACTTGAAACAGCGGCCAAGCATTGAAACCAGATTCGTTGATGTTAAGGGCTAGCTCACTGATGCATATTACACTAACTCGGAGGTACATACGTGATTGTAAAAACGGATTATATAGGTGATGTAGAAGTGAACGAAACGGAAATTTACACCTTTGAAGAAGGCATGTATGGCTTTCCAGACAGCAGCCGATATGTTTTCATTGGCTCCATTACACCGGAATTCCCATTCCTATGGATGCAGTCACTGGATGAAGCCAATGCAACCTTCGTTGTTACAAATCCCTTCGCCTTTAAAGAAAGCTACGATTTTGAGCTGAGCAAAAAATCACTCGAGGAATTGGCTGTTAATGAAGCAGGGGATCTTGTCTTCTATACCGCTGTCGTTATTCCCGAGGACGTGAAAAAAACCACAACAAACCTTAAATCTCCCATTGTTCTGAATGCCAAGAATCGCAAGGGCCGCCAGATCATCCTTACAGAAGACTACCCTTATAAATTCCCAATTTTCGAAAGAGAGGAATAATATGCTGATTCTCTCCAGAAAGCTGGATGAAAGCATCATCATCGATGGCAATATTGAGATCAAGATTGTCAGCATCGATGACAACCGGGTTCGCATCGGCATCACCGCCCCTGCCAACGTGGAAGTCCATAGAAAAGAAGTGTTCGATAAAATCAAAGAGGAAAACCTCCAGGCTGCCAGCACGGCTAAAGCGATGGAATCCCTTAGAGCACTTAAAAAAGACGAGTAAGCAGACAGAATTTTGTCTGCTTTTTTGTTGAGAATCTTTGACTCTGATTTTTTCTGAATCGAAGCAACAAAAATACTTTAGGAAATAGTAAACTTTTTTTGCAAGACCCCTAAAGTATCCTCAGTTCCATCCGATATTCTAAATACAGGCATCTGAATTCGGAGCGGCCGATCCAGATCCAGAATGTCCCTGCATGGATGCAGAAGAACACACAACTCAAGGAGGAACGACTTATGAGAATTAACAACAACTTAATGGCAATGAACACACACCGTCAATTGGGTATCAACTCCGAAGCGGGCGCAAAATCCATCGAAAAACTTTCTTCAGGTCTGAGAATTAACCGCGCTGGTGATGATGCGGCTGGTCTGGCAATTTCTGAAAAAATGCGTTCACAGATCCGTGGATTGGGTCAAGCTTCTCGGAATGCTCAAGATGGCATTTCAATGATTCAAACAGCTGAAGGTGCTTTGAACGAATCCCACGCAATCCTTCAACGTATGCGTGAGCTGGCAGTACAATCTGCAACTGATACTAACACTTCAGATGACCGTCTGAAACTGCAATCAGAAGTAGATCAGCTGGCTAAAGAGGTTACTCGGATTGCCAACACTACAGAATTTAACACCAAAAACTTGCTGGCGGGTGGGCTGGACAATACATTCCACATTGGTGCAAATGCAAATCAGAATGTAAATCTTAAAGTTGGTGGCATGGATGCACAGAGTCTGGGTGTTGCAGGTGCTTTAGTTACTACAACATTTACAGGCTCCGACACAGGAGTATCAAGTATCTCAACAACATCCCAAAGCGTTGGTGGTCTTTATGTATCCGCTGATTATACTGCAGCTGCAGCAGGTGCAGTTACAAAGTCTAATGCATTAGGTGGCGCAGGAACTGCCGATGTGACAGGCTATACGGGATCTGCCAATGCTACAATTGTTACCAGAATTGACACTCTTGCTGCTGGTAAAGTGACTGCGGCTTCGTACTCTACTGACGCAGGAACTACTTGGACCAATGCTGCGGTTGATAGTACGGGCGCAAATGGGATCGTTACTCTCAAAGATGGAGCTAAAATCACAATAACCACGGATGCAGTTAACAACGCTACTACGAATACTTACACTTACACTGCAAGTGCAGAATATGCATCATTCAAACTAAGCTCTGCTGATAACGGCGGCGGAACGGTGACTGGTAGTACTGTAAAGGCTTATAACAATCAAGCAAGTGTCTCCATTGGAAGCGGTGCTTCTGACCAAGCTGTTACAGCAAACTTCACCTTTGCTACTGTTAAAGCTGCAATTGCTGCTCCTGGAACGTTCGAAGGGGATCAGATTACACAAACAGCAGTTGCTTCTACAACAGCCACTATTGGTGCGGATGGGACAGTCGTAAAAGACGCTGTAACCGAAAAAGGTCTGAGTATTACCAGCCAAGGAAGTGCCAATAATGCAATTACTACAATCAACACCGCTCTTGAAAAAGTTTCCGCTGAACGTTCCAAACTTGGTGCTGCACAGAACCGTCTTGAGCACACTATCAAGAACCTGGATACTTCTTCTGAGAACCTTCAAGCTTCCGAAAGCCGTATCCGCGACGTAGACATGGCTAAGGAAATGATGAACTTCACTAAAAACAACATCCTTTCACAGGCTGCTCAGGCTATGTTGGCCCAGGCAAACCAGGCTCCTCAGGGCGTTCTCCAGTTGCTGAGATAATCAAAATTAAGACTAATGGAGAAGGGCTGGGGATTTGTTCCCTGGCCCTTTTTTATCAAAGAAATATGAAGTATTTAAAACTCATGTCTAACGATATTCATAAAAAATTTGATTGAGGTATTTATGACTGAAAATAAACGGCGTGTTCGAATTCCTCAGTATGTAAGAAAATTCAAATGCATCGGTCCGACATGTGAAGACAGCTGTTGTGTCGGCTGGAGGGTTGATATCGACCATGAAACATATAAAAAATATCAAAAAATTCGAGATGAGGAACTAACCCCACACTTTAACAAATTTATTTCGAGAAACCGAGCTTCATATAAAGGCGAAAAAAACTTTGCAAAGGTGAAGCTTATTGAAGGTGAAAAATGTCCTTTTCTTGATAAGGAGATGCTTTGCAGAATCCAAATGAGACGGGGAGAAGAATATCTTTCGGATGTGTGTACAACATATCCAAGAGGGACAAACATGGTAAATGGTGTACTGGAGCGTTCGCTTTCCGTATCATGCCCAGAGGCTGCAAGGCTTGCATTACTAAATTGTGATCCGATGGAATTTGAGGATATGGAAGAGCCTAGGTCTATCAGAAATATTGTTAAGGCAACTATAAAAACAGATGATTTAAAGCAGAATAACAAGCCACTGAAATATTTGTCGGAATTCCGGGATTTTACTATTTCTGTATTACAAAATAGGAGCTACACACTTTCTGAGCGGATGATTATTTTAGGAATGTTTTTTCAGAGTATTGAACAAATGATTCAAGATAAAAAAATCAGTGATATACCCGGAAGGATTGTGTCTTACAGAAATATCATCAATGAAGGCTCTCTTCGTGAGAGTTTGTCTACCATACCAGTTCTGTATGCGATGCAAATGGAATTGTTGAAAGAAATGGCTGACAAACGTTATTTCATGGGGGTAACCAACAAGCGTTATCTGGAGTGCTTTTCTGAGTTTCTTATAGGGGTTCAATATACGGCTGAATCCAAAGTTGAAGAAATAGGCCAGCGCTATCACGAGGCTTCCGAAGTGTATTATGAGCCTTTCATGAACGAACATGAATATATCCTTGAAAACTATTTGGTAAACCATGCTTTCAAGAATCTATTTCCGTCATCAGAAGAGAAATCTTTATTCGATTCATATATGAAGCTGGTCCTCCATTACACACTCATAAAAATGCACCTAATCGGAATGGCTGGATACCATAAAGGGATGACAGAGGAATTAGTGATAAAATTAATACAGTCTTTTGCCAAAACTGTAGAACATAACGAGGCGTATATGAAAGGCATTGCAGAGTTGATGAGGCAAAATAAATTCAATACGATGGCATATATGGCGATTTTGATAAAGAACTAAGCAAGAAGCAGGGTGGCCTGTAATTGGAAAGACAGCGCCAGCTTATAGAATAACAAAATGAGAGATTAATTCTCAAACACTTTGCTCAATTATTTTCGCCGAATCAATACAGACACAAGGAGGTGCCTGTATGCGCATAAATAGCAACCTGATGGCCATGAATACCCATCGACAGATGGGCATCAATAGAGGTCCGAAGCTTCTTCGGTGCTGCTCAGAACCGTCTTGAGCACACCATCAAGAACCTGGATACTTCTGCTGAGAACCCTTCAAGGCTTCCGAAAGCCGTATCCGCGACGTAGACATGGCTAAAGAAATGATGAACTTCACTAAAAACAACATTCTTTCACAGGCTGCACAGGCTATGATGGCTCAGGCCAACCAAGCTCCACAGGGCGTTCTGTAGCTCCTTCGTTAATCTTTATAAGCACATCAGTCAAAGACGTCGGATTACCGGCGTCTTTTTTTACTATTATTGGTGGAGATTAAATTAAGCTTTTCCGTCATTTTGCCGATAACTGTTAATAATGAAAACAAGGAGGTTTTTCTATGAAAATCGGAGCAGCAAACGGCGGTGTGCCACAAGATTATACCGCACAACGGGTAACGGACGGAACCAAACCCGCTGCACAAGCGCCTAAGGCAGCAGTTAAGGCGGAAGTCAAGATCGATCCTCTAAAAAGGGATGAAGAGCAGTCGGCCTTCAGCGAAGAATGGATGAAAAAATCAGTTGATCAGGCGAATAAGGCTTTAGCCCAGCATAATCGATTCATTGAACGGGATATACACCCAGTCACCCATACGGTGATGTATAAGATCATGGATACTAATACTAATGAAATGATTGCAGAATATCCTCCGAAGAAAATCCAGGATATGGTCGCGAAAATGTGGGAATTGGCAGGATTGTTTGTGGATGAGAGAGCATAGGAACGATTGACGATATCCGATTGACGATCCACGTAAGGGCATTTGTCCATACGAAGAATTGTTGATCAATGATTTTACGTCTGTCGTTAATCGTAAATCGTTAATCGATACAGTGTACATAAGGCGGTGAAAATATGAGTACCATCAATCGTGTCAACGGTTTGGTTTCAGGGTTCGATACGGAAGCTCTGGTTAAGGATTTAATGAAGCTGGAGAAAACGAAAACGGATAAGGTGCTGAAGGATACACAGGCGCTCAACTGGCAGAAGGATTCTTTTAAGGAAGTCATGAGCCTTTTCCGAGGGTTTCAGAGCGATTATTTGGATGTACTTAAACCAACCAGCAATATGCGCTCGAAATCAGCTTTCAGCTCATTTACTGCCGGTGTGAAAATAAGTGGGGTGGATACGTCGAAGGTATCTGTTATAACTTCGTCCAGTTCTATTCAGGGCAACATCACCTTAGATAAAATCACACAGCTTGCGACCAAAGACACGTGGATTTCCGGTTCCGATGTGAAGCCACTTCAGGGAACCACTGTCAATCTCACTAATGTCAACGCTTCCCTGACCGGAGGCAACAATACCATTTCAATCACACTTGACGGAACTACGAAAAGTGTAGCGTTATCCTCCGGCAGTTATGCAGACATGAGTGCCTTGGTTACTGATCTGAATGCTCAAATCCGGACAACCTTTGGTGAAACTCTTGGTGTTGGGCGTATCGTTGCCAGCGATGAAAGTGGTGCGCTTAAGCTTTCTTCTCCAGGTCATACGGTTGTGTTGGGTGAAGGCGAAACCGGCGTGCTGGCGAATTTGGGCTTTTCTGCAGGGGCTACCAATGCTCTTTCGCTGTCCAGCAGCCTTGCATCCGCGTTCGGTGTATCTGACAGTGGTTTGGCGTTTACAATCAACGGGGTTTCCAGCACGACAATGGGAATCACATCTGCCGATACCATTCAATCCATGGTTCAGAAAGTCAATGCAAGCAGTGCCGGTGTCACCTTGAACTACAGTACCCTTACCAATGGGTTCACGATGAAGTCCAATAATGAGGGTTTCGCTTATAACATCGATCTGACTGATACCAATAACTTCTTTTCAGATAAGTTGAAGCTGTCAGCCAGCGGTGAGCGTACACAGGGTCTGGACGCAGAATTCATAGTCAATGGAATTACAACGACCCGATCGAACAACAAAGTTGTTGTTGATGGTACGACAATCCAACTCAAGGAATTGAGCGAGGACCCAATAGACATAACAATAAATCCTAATACCGCACCGATGAAAGACAACATCGTAAAATTCGTAAATCGGTATAATGAGCTGATTGAAAAAGTATCCAGTAAGCTAAATGAGAAGAAGTATCGGGATTATGCTCCTCTGACGGATGAAGAGAAAACTGCCATGAGTGAAGATAATATCAAGCTTTGGGAGGAAAAAGCAAAAAGTGGTCTGATCAAAGGAGATGGAGTTCTAACCAACCTGTTGGGTCAGCTCCGTATGGCTTTTGGAGAAGCGGTCTCGGGATCCGGAATCACACTCAGAGAGATGGGGATCACCACATCGACGGACTATAAGGAAAACGGCAAGCTTATTATAGATGAAAGTAAGCTGGATGATGCACTGACAAATAAATCTGCTGAAGTGACTGCCTTCTTTACTTCAGAATCGTCCTATGAATACGGAGATTCAGCAAACAGAGGAACCCGGTATTCGCAGAATGGTCTGGCCGCCAGGGTCAATGATATTCTGAACGACAATATCCGGATAACGCGGGATAATAACGGAAGAAAGGGACTCTTGGTTGAAAAGGCAGGTTATGAGAAGGCAAGCACGGATATCAGCAGTGATCTTGCCAAGAAAATCACAGCACTTGAGAGCAGATATGCGGTCCTTTTAGAAAAAATGAACGACACCGAGTCCCGTTATTACGCCAAATTCACCGCCATGGAATCTGCACTTTCAAAAATGAACGCGCAGTCCTCCAGCCTGGCCGGCATGTTCAGCAGCGGCTCATCATGAAGCCAGTTACAGAGTTGTTGGGGCAGTACTCGCAGATATCTGAAAACCTCCTTGCTCTTCTGGAAACGGAATTCGGCGGCTATTCCGATGAAAAACTGGCCTCTATTGAAGCCACGATGGAGGTGCGCCAGGAGCTGCTTGAGGAGCTGGCGGGTCTGGAGATCAAGGAATCAGAGCGCGGTGTGTATGAATCGTTCTTAGGGGATATCAAAGGCATTGAAGCAGAAATCGAATCTTCAATGAAAACCATGATGTCTGAATTGGATGAACAGCGCCTTGCAGTGCAGGATCAGCGGAGCGAGCTGAACCGCCTGAAACGGGCCAACCGATCCTATGTCGGCACGGTGCAGTCTACTGAAGGTTATTTCATCGATAAGAAGAAATAGCCTCAAGAATCCAGTCAAATCTGCCGATAATCCACTAAGACAGACATTAAGGAGTTGAAGCCATGGCCATGCAGAATATGTACAACTATAAGAAACCTGCCAACTATCATCATCAGGTGAAGGATATCAAGAAGGAACCGGTCCCGGTGATTCGGCCTCAGGCTTCCAAGAATAACGGGGACGGCTATCTGGAGCAGAAGATCATGGGCGCTAAGCCTGAAGAGCTGACTCTAATGCTGTATGACGGCATCCTCAAATTCCTGAGGCAGGCAAAGCTCTTCATTGAGCAGAAGGACATCGAGAAAACCTCCAATGCTCTAAAACGGGCTCAGGATATAATCGATGAGCTGAATATCACTCTGAACATGGAGTTTGAAGTGAGTCAGAACCTCCGCGAGCTGTATGTATTCATGAATACGCGATTGGTTGAAGCAAATTTCAAGAAGGATCAGGGTATCATCGATGAGGTGCTGGAGCTGGCCACTGAGATGCGGGATACCTGGAAAGAGGCCATGGGCTTGGTAAGAGTAACGGCATCAACAGTCATAAAGGCTGAGTAGAGAGGAGACCGGAAGGTCTCTTTTTTTTCAGGGGGTTGTTTGACACCTGTTAAAAAGGGTAAAATTGAAATAACAAAACCCGCAGGTTCTTAAACGGAATTTGCGAAAGGAGTTGGACCTATGAAAGTTATCGTCAGCGGAAAAAACATGGCAG
>CAZEHS010000068.1:0-18147 GCA_964511875.1 uncultured Peptostreptococcaceae bacterium | reverse complement strand
TGGCTCTTCAGAGATCTGTCAAAATCCGGTCCTTTTGCCTGAGGATTTCGCGTGGTGGGTACCAGCACTTTTCCCTTCGGCGGCCTTTCGGCTCTCTCCCTGATTCGTCATCCAGAATTTCCTATTAAGTTTCTTAATCCTTACATTGTTAATTATAATGCAATTCAATGGTTCAATCAAGCCTTATTTTTTTTTCGATCTAGCGAATAAAGCTAATGGCAATACATCCCGGGCCCGAATGAGTCCCTACCACTGAGCCCACCTCCGAGTAGATGACCTCGCCCAGTTTGAACTGTTCTCGCAGAGCTTTCTCAAGATCGTTCAGATAATCACGGTCATCTGCATGGTATAGCGCAATGGTCTTATCTGACAAATCGATTTTCTCCATTGCCAACCAATCACAAATATACCTGATCGCCTTTTTCCTGCCCCGTACTTTTTCCTCAGCGTGCAGGACACCATCGGTTATTTTAAGAATAGGCTTAACATTCAGCAACCCTCCGATAAAGGCTTCGCTGCCTGTCAGCCGTCCACCTCTGCGCAGGTAATCCAAGGTGTCGACGATAAATCGGCTCTCCTGATTGGTTATCATGTAGTCAATCTGCCTGCAGACACTCTCCTTGTCAGCACCATCCCGGATCATTCTGGCAGCTAGGACGGCAACTAGGCCGTATCCGAATGTCACGGACCTGGAATCAAAAAGAGATATCCTATCGGTTTCCAAGAACTCAGCCGCTGTGCGTGCTGCGTTATAAGTACCGCTCAGAGCGGATGACATTGTTATCACCAGCAGTTCATTGCCTTCTTCCAATTCCCTCCTGAAAACCTCGATGAATTCTCCAGGGGTTACCTGAGCAGTCGTCGGCAGCTTGCCGGCCATGGCGACCTTATTAAAGAACGCGCTGGAATCAAAATCCTGACCGTCTCTATATGAAGCATCCTCAAAAATAACCTGAAGGGGTACGATGACGATTCCCAATTCATCTGCAAGTGAACGAGGAATATCTGATACACTATCAACAACAATTCTGAGGCTCATGGTCACACTCCTGTTACCTTCAGAAGGGAAATCCCAGCTGACGATAGGCTTCATATACTGCAATTGCTACTGAATTTGAAAGGTTGAGGGACCTTACTCCTGGTTTGTCCAGCATGGGAATGCGTATCAGGCGATCCGGGTATTTTTGACGGATGCTTTCAGGCAGCCCTGCTGTCTCTTTTCCGAATACCAGGAAACAATCATCCTCATAACTGACTTCCGTGTAATTCTGAGTCGCATGGGTTGAAAAGAAATAAAACGACCCCTCCGGATATTTTTCCAAGAAAGCATCCAGCGAGTCGTGTACGGTCAGGTCCAATAGGTGCCAGTAATCGAGTCCAGCCCGTTTCAGGGATTTATCATCGATTGAAAACCCAAGCGGCTTGATGAGATGCAGGGGCGAACCGGTAAGAGCACAGGTTCTGGCGATATTACCGGTATTAGGCGGTATTTCCGGTTGGTATAGCACTACTTGTATAGCCATATTATTCCTTTACACTGATTTCGAAGGTGATATTGCCCTGGGAACTGGTCAACGGAACGGACAGCGTTGTCATTTGACCCGTTGAAATCGACATGTTATCCCCCATCATCAGGGTCGGCGGAGTGATGTCGATGTTAATCCCCTGATTGAACAGCAAGGTAGCTGAGTTCCCCATAATCATGTTCCCAAGCTCCGAAAGGGCGCTCTTAGCCATTTCATCCATCTCAGGAACAGGCATGCCCATCATCATGCAGGAAGCGATGGTTTTAGCCATTTCATTGCTCATACTGATTACAGCCTGCCCACGGATTTCACCGGTGATCCCGACAATTATTATCATATTTTCCACAGTGGATGGACTGGTTTTCAGATACGGTTTCCCCATGGAGAATTCTATCTGAGCCATCATTCTCAGAACTTCCACACTGGCCTTTAAAAAGGGATTGATATATTCTACTTTCATTATGTAACCCCCCCGGGTTCGAACAGGATTGTTATGATATTATAGCACATTTGCATATGCCATGGGCAGGATTTCATGAAGTGCTTCGAGCAATCGGATGTTGTCGGCTTCACGACGGACAGCGATACGATAATAGGATTCATCCATCCCAATGTAATTGGCACAGCTTCGAATAAGAATACCGAACCTAATAAGCTCAGCCTTTAAATCAATCGATGAGGATTCATTTCTGATGCAAATGAAATTCGCTTCAGCAGGGTACGTTCTCAAACCCAGATTCTTAAGCCCTTTGATTAGAAAGTCTTTTTGGATTGCTACATATTCCCGGGTCTTTATCAGGTGCGTGGAATCCTTTAATGCCGATTGTCCGGCCAGTGAAGCAAGGTGATTGACCATCCAAGGTATACGGTATTCCTGAACCCAGGCATTAAAGCCGGCGGAAGCTGTAACAAGGTATCCCAGTCTTAGTCCTGGAATGGCATAGCACTTGGTCATTGAACGCAGGACAAATAACAGCGGATATTCCTCTACAAGCCGGATGCATTCCAAAGCCTTACCCGGAGCAACAAAATCCATGAAGGCTTCATCTATGATCACCGGTTGCCCGAACGCATTTGCCTGTTTCAATATATCCGATAGAAGCTCTGTGTCTATCAGAGCACCTGTCGGATTATTCGGCGTGCACAGGACAATGGGTTCGCCCTCATGTCCGAGAGCCGGTGCGATGGTTTCAGCAGTCAGCTTGAAATCGTCGGACTCTCTGAGCCTGATCCAGTTCACTGCGGAGCCGTATCGTCTGAGACTCCTTTCATATTCCACAAACCCGGGCGCCATCACATGAGCTCTTTTCGGCTTAAGATATTCCATGATCATATAGATGAGCTCGATGGCTCCATTACCCGGATATACCCATTCCGGCCTGGTTTTCTGCGCATTTGCGATTGAAGCGGCCAAATCGCTGTAATCCGGGTCCGGATAATGGACCAGGTCCGACACTCCCCCCATGATGGCTTCCGGTAAGCCTTCCGAAAATCCCAAAGGGTTGATGTTGGCGCTGAAATCAATGACCTTCTTATGATCGATTCCAAATTCGCGCTGTATCTCATAAACATTTCCGCCGTGCTGCCATCGTGATTTCATATAAAAACCTCCAAAAAAATCCAAAGTGATTTGCGGAACCACCGAATTCACCGAAACCACCGAATGTGATTAATTAACATCTCAACCTTATCGGTGAATTCGGTGGTTCCGGTGGTTTCATATTAGTGCAATCATCCGCACAGCACCCATCAGAATGATGGCTACGAGGGAAGAGATGTACATCAGGCCGTAGGCTTGTTTGATTGTGGGGAATGAGATCGGGTGGATCGGATCGCCGATGGTGGGTTTATGGGAGATAACGCCGAAGTAGCTGCTTGGGCCGCCCATTTGGATGCCAAGGGCTCCCGCAAAGGCCGATTCCGGGTATCCGCTGTTGGGGCTGGCGTGGTTCAACCGGTCTCTCAGGGTAATCCGAAGAGAAGCGCGCCAGTCCAGATGCATCAGCCTTGCACCAATCCATACAAAAACTGCCGACAGCCTGGCAGGGATCCAGTTGATCCAGTCATCAAGGCGAGCACTGAACCATCCGAAATACAGGTAGTCTTCATTCTTGTATCCAACCATGGAATCCAGTGTGTTCACGGCTTTGTAAGCCATTGCTGCAGCAGGCCCGCCCAATATCAGAAAGAAAAGCGGAGCCGCAACGCCATCGGAAAAGTTCTCCGCTACTGTCTCTACGGCTGCACGGGCCACGCCGCTGGCATCAAGAGTCTTCGTGTCCCTTGATACCAGCATGGCAACCTGCCGGCGCGCACCTGGAAGGTTGCGGTTCCTGAGAAGGTTTCGAACCTTTTCAGCTTCTGAGCCTAATGAACTGGTTGCCAGAACCCACCAGGCCATGATTACCTCCAGCAGACCTCTCAGGAACGGATGAATCAGTGCGGCCACGATCAATGCACCATATGAGACGCAAAAGACGATGCTGACAGTTAAAAATGCCAGGACCGTACCGGTTGCACGCTGTCCCATCGGTGATTTCAGAAGGGGCCGCAGTCGTTTTTCCATCCAGGATATCAGCTGTCCGATCCATCTGACCGGATGAGGGAAGGACTGAGGATCCCCGATAATCAAATCTATCAGGTAGCCCAGCAGTATCTGAATCACTGGGTTACCTCCGAAAGCATGGCCTCAATGGCCCTCAGATCCAGATGCCGGCTCATCAGATCAGCCAGCTTGTCATATTCCTGTTCCTTGAAACATTTGAAATCAACCGCTTCACCTTGCTGTTCCCCAAGACCCTTGCTCTGACGAACGACATTGATGTATGCCTGAGTGAACTGCTGATTGTCGAAAATCCCATGGATATAGCTGCCGAAAACCATGCCGTCCGGACTGACGGCACCGTCAGTATCCGGTGTGATGCTTCCAAGGCGCTCGTTCAGCTGAAGAAGAGGCTTTGCAGCATTCCCAAGAACAGTACGGCCCATATGGATCTCATATCCTGTAAGCTGTTCAGACAAGGTGTCAATCCCATTCAGTCCGTTGGTCGAAAGCCAGGAGCCCGTAACCTGAGTGGTCATTTTTTCAGGCTCGAATACGGTTTCAACATCCAAAAGGCCTAGCCCTGAGATTTCCGCCACCGAACTCTCCGTACCATGAGGATCACAGATCAGCTTGCCCAGCATTTGGTAGCCACCGCATATCCCGACAATCCGGGCTCCGCGGCGATGGGCCTTTACAATCTGTTGGGCCAGGCCGGAATTCCGGAGATAAACCATGTCTTCAATGGTGTTCTTCGATCCTGGGATGATGACGACGTCCGGCTCTTCCAGGGATTCTCCCCGCATGACATACCGGAGATTCACATCCGGCATGGTTTCCAAAGCGTTGAAATCAGTAAAGTTTGAGACTCTTGGAAGGAATACGACTTCCACCTTCACGGCACTTTCTTTATCCTGATGGCGGTGAAACCTTTCCGACAGGCTGTCTTCATCTTCTATATCAATCTGAGCGTAGGGGAGAACACCCAAGACCGGGATTCCCATTTTTTCTTCAATCATGCGGATGCCGGACTCAAGTATGGTTTCATCACCCCGGAATTTGTTTATGATCATGCCTTTGATCCGTTTCCTGTCTTCTTCCGGCAGCAGCATGACAGTGCCGTAAAGTGAAGCGAACACGCCGCCCCGATCGATATCTCCAACGAGGATCACAGGGCAGTCTGCCATGGCTGCCATACCCATATTCACCAGATCGTTTTCCATCAGATTTATTTCCGCAGGGCTTCCAGCCCCTTCAATCACGACACGGTCAAATCTTGCGGCCAGGCGATCGTATGCCGCCTGGACACCGGGCTTCAGTGATGCCTTCATACCATGGTATTCATCTGCATCTGCATTGCCGAAAACCTTGCCGTTGAGGATGATCTGAGCCTTCCTGTCTGAGGTGGGCTTCAGAAGAATGGGGTTCATATCCACATGGGGTGCTATGCCCGAAGCTTCAGCCTGCACCACCTGAGCCCGTCCCATTTCGCCCCCTTCAGGGGTGATGAAGGAGTTAAGAGCCATGTTCTGCGCTTTAAAAGGAGCAACCCGGTATCCCTGACGGGCGAATATCCGACAGAGACCTGCGGTAATAAGACTTTTGCCCACCGAGGATCCGGTTCCCTGTATCATAATGGTTTTTGTCATTCGTGTTCCTCCCTATCAGAAATCCGATGCTGATATGCGCAGCATTCCTTCACAAAATTCAGTGCCGCCTGGGGATTTGACAGCCAGTGGATATGTGCATAGGCGGCGAGCACATTCCCGGTATTCTCACCGCAGGTCCAGGTTTCATGGGGCTGTCGCCCTTTGGTTACCTGATAGGCCGGAACAGGTATTTCAACCCCTTCACGGACGGACCTGTGGAATTCATGACCCTTCAGCCTGGTGCCTGCCGGTCCGAACAGGGAGTCTGCAGCAAGTGCTATGGCCACATAACCGAATCGCTGCAGACGCTTAGTCATGACTGCAGTGCCTGAGAGTATCCCTGTCATGGGGTGGATATCCCCATCGAACGTCTTGATTGCGTCCATCAGGTACATATAACCACCGCATTCTGCAAAAATCGGGATTCCTGATTCGGCTGCATGACTGATGCTGCCCAGCATAGCGGCGTTCATGGAGAGTTTTTCTGCAAACACCTCTGGAAAACCGCCTCCTATATAGATTCCGCCCAGATTTTCAGGCAGGGCAGCATCATGAAGGGGGCTGAAAGGGACCCACTGGACTCCATAGCGTCTTAAAAAATCAAGATTGTCCTCATAATAAAAATTGAATGCCTCATCCTTTGCAACGCCTATACGTACAGGGTAATCTGTCAATGGAACGCCTATGGATTCCGCTGTAATTGTCGGGGCATCAGTCGCCAACTTGATGAGCCCCTTCAGATCGACTGATTTCATCAGGTTTTGGGCTAAAAACTCCAGCTTATCATCAAGATTCTCCGTCTCTACGGAAGGAATCAGTCCCAGATGTCTGCTTTCAAGGCTTGCGGCTGGAATCTTCTCAACATATCCGAAACACGGGACTTGCACCAAGGTTTCGACAGCCTCTCGAATCAGCTGGTAATGCTTCTCCCCTGAAACCTGATTGACTATGACCCCGGCAAGCTTCACTCTTGGATCCAGTTCCTTGAAGCCTTTTACCATTGCTGCCGCTGATGTGGACATTCCACGGCCGTCAATGACAAGGATAACCGGTGCTTCAAGAATCCTGGCCAGATGAGCTGATGAGGCGTTGTCAAAACCGTGTCCAAGCCCGTCGAAAAGCCCCATTACACCTTCCACGATGCTGAGATCCGCACCTTCAGCGTTTTCACAGAACAGCTTTTTAATCACCTCCGGCTCAAGCATCCAAAGATCGAGATTTCTCGAAGTCCTCCCGCATGCTTGGGTATGAAAAGCCGGATCGATGTAGTCAGGCCCGGTTTTAAATGGCTGGACGACTAGTCCCTGATTTCTGAAAGCCCGCATCAACCCCAGTGCGATGCTTGTCTTACCCATGCCGCTTGCCGGTGCCGCGATCAGGAATCGTTTCATAGAATCACCTCATTCAACAGTTATTCAAAAACAAAAAAAACTCCGAACTTCGTCGGAGATCAGCAGTCGTTTCATTTTACGCATGCATGAACCCACCTCCCAGCGAAGTGTTTCAAATCAATCCACAGGCAGGTCTCCTGGCTTGCATTTCTTCCGGTGCTGACGCCTTCCCGGATCAACTCCAGTGGCTTGTTGTCAGACCATCCATGCTTACAGTAGCGTGGGCTGCGACGGATTCACACCGTTCTTCCCTATTATCCTTTCGGCACCTGCGGACTTCGTTTTTCAGTTGGTTTCATTATATAGTACAGAAAGCTACGACACAATGGCAAGTACAAATAATTGAAAACAGGTTCGGTTGAGTTATACATTGAGTGCTTTCAACACCGCATATCCGTCATCGGTGTAGTCGAGGCGAATCAGGCGGGCGTTTTCTACGGAGAAGCGCCAGTGGGCTTCGTGGGTGCCGGCAAGTTCCATCGCCAGTATTGCCTGGATGACGCCGCTGTGAGCTACCAGGCCCCAGGTGGTCCCCTTCCAGATGGATCGATAATTCCGGTAAGCTCCCATTACCCGCTGATAAAGGTCCTGAACCGATTCCCCTTCGGGGGTACGGGCTTCAAACCAGTTTGCGGTCCACTGCTTAACCAATGCTGGATACTTTTCTATGATATTTTCCCATGTACGGTTTTCGAAGGCTCCGAAATGCATTTCCCTGAGGTCTTTATCAACCGTTACCGGGGTGTGCCAGCTTTCAGAGAGCACACGGGCAGTTTCCCTGGCCCGGCACAGATCGCTGGTGACCAGGTGATAGGGCTGCGGGTGCGGCAAATGGGCTGCAAGGAGCCGAACCTGCGTTTCACCTTCTTCCGAGAGCGGCAAATCCGTCCACCCGGTGTATAGCTTTCGTTCATTGCCTTCACTCTTGCCGTGACGGATCAGATATACAGTGGTCATAAAGGACCTCCTAAAACAACTTTCCATGCAGCCAATAAAACAGTACGAACGCCAATCCGCTGATCTCGCAAAGCGCCCCAAGGATATCTCCCGTAATGCCGCCCAGGATCTTCTCCGCCTGTCTGACAAACAGGAATCCTACCAGCAGGGTCCCCCAAATCGCAGCATTTTGAAGCTGACCCAGGAATCCAAGCGGAATGAACAGGATCGCAGCGGCCATAAGGAGCCCTGAAGGCTTCACCAGTCCTATGAAAAGGTTCCCCATTCCCTGTGGACGCGCAGGGTGGCTGAGGAAGCTGGCTATTGTCATGTTCAGACGGGCTGCTGCGGGCATCACCAGCACTGCGACAGGTAACTGTGCGGCAGGTATGGATGCAAGGACCACGAACTTCAGCCCCAGAAGACCGATCAGAGCCAGTACTCCGTTGGATCCGATCCGGCTGTCCTTCATGATTTCCAGGATCCGTTCCCTGTCGCGGTTGGAATACAGGCCGTCAAAGCTGTCGGCCAGGCCATCCAGATGCAGTCCTCCGGTTATCAGGGCTTCAAGGATCACGAGAAGGATCGCTGTCATCCATGGTTCTCCCAATGGATTCAGCAGCAGTGCCGCTCCACCGAGTATGGCGCCGATCACCCACCCGACCATTGGAAACCATGGAGGGCCCTTGGCGAAATCCTCAGACTCACAGGGGATGGTGATCGGGATGGGAATACGGGTGAGGAACTGGATCATAAGGAATAGTGATTTCATATAGCTCCGTTTCTTCATTTTAGTTTCAGCGGTAACCCGCAACACACCAGCCATGCCTCGTCAGCCTCAGCGGCAGCTAGTTGATTGACCCTGCCTGCAACATCCCTGAAATATCTAGCCAGGCGGTTCTCAGGCACTATGCCCATGCCCACTTCGTTGGTAACCATAATCCCTGATTTATTGTTCAGCTTAAGCCAGGTGCAAAGTGCATTGACTTGGCTGAGAATCATATCCTGCATCTGATGCTTCTGTTCTTCATTTACAGTGTCGATGTCGAAGGAATGATCATCAAACATCAGATTGGTGGTCATCACGGTCAGGCAGTCCACAAGAACACAGTCAAAGGTAGACTTCAGCTTATCCAGCCGCCTGTCAATATCCTTATAAGCCTCCAGTGTTCCCCACTCCTCCGGTCTGCGTTTTTGATGGAGGCGGATCCTTTCTCTCATCTCATCATCGAAGGGAATTGCTGTGGCTATATACAGAACCCGTTTTTCCTTCATGGCAAGTGCTTCTGCGAAGCTGCTCTTGCCGCTCCGGGCACCCCCGGTCACCAACGTGATTTTCCCATTCATTGGGATGCCGCCTTTGCACGGCTGTTATCTTCCCGCGTCTGGCTCATCTGTTCCCGGACCTTGATATTCATATGCCGGATTTTTTTCAGTTCCGGATCCGCAATGAGCAGGCTGAACCAACGGCTGGCCTCGGTATATCGGCCTAAACGGCGGTTCAGTTCTCCCAGGAGATACATCACATTGATTTCATTCGATTTGTCTTCATCCAGCCTCTCACTGGTGTAGGCTTCTTCGAGATTACGTACTGCGTATTCCATGAATGCGAATTCCTTCTGATCATTCAGCGTACGATACAGCCAGGCTAATCGAAGGCAAAGTTTTCCAACCGTTGTTTTTTTGACGGCAGTGACCTGGCAGCAGATCATCGCCAGAGTATGGGCTTCAATGGTTTGAATAATGGTACGCTCTCCGCCGAAATCCCGTTGCTTCCATTTGGATTTGACCGATTTCTCAAGCATTGCCTTCTGTGCAATGGAAATATCCTGAAAACTCCCCTCAAATGAAGAGTACCCGCATGTCGGGCAAACAAGCACCTCATACCATGTTGGATCATCACCCGCATATTTCGTATAAAAATCTGTGTCCCTGGATACTGTACGGATGGCGCTGGTTTTCACTTTCATGGATGTGAATTTTTTTTCACACACTGGGCAAGTGAAGGATTTTGAGTACATGGCCTCTTTAGCAACTGTCATTAGCGTCTCCATTTAAGTCCAGAATATGTCGATTACGTCCCCGGATTTCAGTTTGTCCAGATAGCTGGCACGTTCCCCGTTCAAATTAAGCCCGATAATTCCCTTCGCTACGGACCGATCAAAGCTGAAATGATCGAATATATCCACGAAAACCAGCTCTCGCTTATGTGTATTCACTTCCAAAGGGGATCCGTTTACGATGAATAGGTAGGTATTGATAACAGCTGGCTCCGTCGGTTCCATCGGGCTTTGAGCCGAAGATGATCCTCCTGGAGCAACCCGCTGAAGGGTTATTGCATCACCGGGAGAAAGAGCTCCTGAGCGGCGTGCAGGAGCACCGTTGATATGAAGCACATAAGAACCTGGATCCACTTCATAATATTCCATGAAATCCGAAATGAAACGGACCTCTTTTGTTTCCACCGTATCTCCTTCTTTCAGAAGAGTCTCCGGATCCGCCATTGAGCCGTTCACCCGTGTTTCACAGATCAGGGGCAGCGATTCCCCCTGAAAGTTCACTGCACGGTGCAGAGGCAGGACCTCCCGGAGCATCGGCTGCGCAGGCAGTCCCGGAACTGCAGGTTCAATGCGGATATCGTCCTTGTTTTTCAGACGGGTGTCGAGGCTGGCCTCCCGACCGTTCACGTGAATCCGTGCCGCTTCGCCATATTCTCCGGCCACTGTGCGTGCCAGCCCATTTACAGTTATTGTAATAGGCTGACCTCGGCGGGCAATAAGCTTCCGTGCGCTGTAGCCAATCAGAATCAGGGCATCTGAAACCGACAGCTGCCTGGAATTGAACAAGCGGATGGATTTATCATTGACTGTCACCTGAAGGAAATCCTGATGCCGTTCCTTCAGGGCTGTGAACCCGATTCCAACAGGCGTCACATATTCCGGACCTTTCAGGGGAACACCTTCAAATTTCAGGTTCTCAAGTGCCTCTGCACCCTTTATTACGGCCCGCTCTCCAGGAATCTCCAGCGCTTCTGCCAGCATTTTCGTGAATCCCGGCACCTGACAGCCTCCGCCGATACAGAATACGGCGCTGGGAGCACGCCCATTGAACTCAACAATCTTCTCAGCTATATGAGCAGTGATCTGGCTTATTACAGGATTGATCCTCATCAATATTTCTTCCGTGGACAGCTGATGAGGAATGCCTACGATGTCAGTGAAGCTGTGCGCCGTCTTCGAGAATAGCTTCGTCTTCAGGGTTTCAGCAGTATCAAAATCCAGCAGGAATTCCCGGGCCAGAGCTTCGGTGATTTCGTCTCCGGCCTCCGCCACCATCGCATATGAAACAATGGTTCCGTCCTTCGTGATGGCTATATCCGAAGTTCCGGCACCAACGTCGATGAGGGCTAGGTTAAGTAGTCTGAACTTGGGAGGAATCGCCACATTGATGGCTGCGATCGGCTCCAATGTAAGACTTATCACTTCCAACCCTACCATGTCGACGACTGTATAAAGGCTGTCCACAACGCTGTGAGGAAGGAAGGTGGCTATCATATCTGCTTTCAGACGACTCCCCCGATGGTCACGGGGCGTCTGGATCATGGAATCGTCCAGGTAATAGTTGATAACGGTGTAACCGACACAGTAATACTGAACGGCGGATTCGGAATCACCTTCATCCAACTGGCTCTGAGCCTGCTGGATGGCCTCCATCTCCAAATTATCCGTCAGCACCTTAGTGATGGTTGTCATATAGTCCAGTTCCCGTTCCACACTGACCCTGCGGGTTTTCAGCGCCCGCCCGGCTGCAGCTATGGCCACATGCTTCAAATCCAGACCCGTTCGATTTTCCAGCACTTCCTTCACCTGGCGGACCACGGAGGCGACCTTTTCGATATCATGGATCTGACCGTCGTACATGGCACGGTCCGGATGAGCCATGATTTCGTAGTCCAGGACATGGTGTACACCGTCGGCATTTTGGGCGATCATTCCTACAACGTTGCGGGTTCCGATATCCAGGGAAAAGATAAGGTTATCGATATGTTTCAGAGAAACTTTCTTAGTCAAAGGGGGCACCTGCTTTCGTTTCAAGAGAGGGTCAATACATCTATTGTATCACCTTTTCCCATAATGAAGATGTTACCTTATACAGGTTTTTAAAACGCAAAAAAACTGCCGCTCAGCAGGAATTTTTCCTGAGAAACGGCAGTTCCAGCTTTGAGATTCTAATCGAACAGCCCCTGATAATTTCCTTTCGTGACAGGTTGCCCATAGAGCTGGTACCCCGGTTCGATATTGGTGTCGTAATAGGACATGGTGAAGTGCAGATGGGATCCGGTAGAAAACCCCGTGGTCCCCATCTCGCCGATCACCGCGTTTCGTTCCACGATGGCATCCTTCTCGACTGACCGTTTGTTCATGTGAAAGTATACGCTGAATAGTCCCTGCCCATGATCGATGACAATGGTGTTGCCAGTCAGGATCAATTGCATGGATAGAGCCACTCTTCCCCGGTTGGCTGCATGGATCGGCGTTCCCAGGGGGGCGGCTATATCCAGGCCGGAATGGCGGTAGGAAGTGAGGGCGTTGTTCACCCGTCTCATTTCACCGAATTCCGTGCTCAATCGCCCGGATGCGGGCAGGATGAATGGTTCGGTGCTGTACTTTTCAGGGCTTGAGACTTTTCGGGAGGGTTTGAAATACTTTGCGAATTCCCGGATTGCCTCCTCGGTTTTTGTGGAACTTTCTACGGCTTTTGATACGGTCAGGTTCTGGATCCTGAATGCCCGCGGAAGAATTGTGATGATCTGCACCTCAGGTGCGAAGCCCTGGATGCCGTATTCAACCCAATACGTTCCCGGTGGAGTGCTGTACCCGGTGGGAACGACGCCTGTGAATCCTGTGCCGCTGGAATAGAACCTGAACGCATCATGAAGCGTCTGCCGGATGAACGGAACATCCCCTTTCAATGGATTCTGAATAGAGAGTTCAACGACCTCACCCTGGGTAACAGTGGTTTTAGAGAACTCGAACCGGATCGGCGGATAGGCTTCGCTGGTGAGGGTGATCAAGTCCCTTGAATCAGCCAGGACCGCCAGCAGTTTGATTCCCTGCTCCTCGGTCAGCTGGCCGTGCGGCCTGAAGGTGCCGTCCTCATAGCCCGAAAAGGCTCCGGAAGCGACCATGGAAACAACAGCAGTTCTCGCCCAGGCTGGAATAGCCCCATCATCATTGAACACACGCTGCGACGGGTTTGAAGGCGTCTGCGGCGTTAGGACCGCTTCCAGCCTGAACAGCATGGTTGCAGCCTCCGCCCTGCTGATCGGAAGGTTCGGTTCAAATTCAGTCGGCGTAACGCCCGCGACGATTTCCAACCGGTACGCTTCAAGGACAGCTGCATTCCGAGTGTCTGTGAAGGGAGCGCTTGCCTCTTCAAAAGCATTCAATTCAGGGCTTGCCGTGTTCAAATACGCCATCATCAATTCGGCGAATTCTTCCCGGGTAATGGCATCCCTGTAAGACTTATCTGCCTTTAATGACTCCGGGATCAGTCCGGCGGTCGCCATCGGGGCGACGTACTGCCGTGCCCAAAGAGCCGATATGACCGACTCCGCATGGGCAGTCGAAGGAATCACCACGAATGCGGCGATGAAAATCCATGTAATTATGTTCTTGATTTTCATGGGAACCTCCCTTTTTTCAGACGCAAAACATCCTCTTCTTAATAGTCTCAGTATAGCAACTATTTTCATCCGAGGAGAATGCAGCTGGAAGTTGAATTGATATTAGACAACCAGCGTCATACAGCTGAAATAATTCCAGTGTTTTGAATCATACTACCAGGGAAAGGGTTATTCAAAAATCAAAGAAACGGACCTTCTTTCAGGTCCGCTTCTTTCAACTTATTTCGACAGCACTTTGAAATACCGGCACCATTCCACCAGCGGACACCTCTCACATTCAGGCTTCCGGGCCTTGCAACACCGCCGCCCGTGGAAGATCAGGAGGTGGTGGCTGTGGGACCAGCGGGATTTTGGAAGGCTGTGCATCAGCTGCTGCTCTGTTTTTTCAACGGTGTCGCTATTCGCCAGTCCGATGCGGTTGGCGACCCGGAACACATGGGTATCCACGGCGATGGCGGGAATGCCAAAGCCGTTGCTCAGCACCACATTGGCGGTTTTTCGACCCACTCCGGGAAGGGCGATGAGTTCCTCCATGGTTCCGGGAACCTTCCCTGCATGCTTTTCGAGCAGTAGACGGCACGTGGCGTTGATGTTAGCAGCTTTGCTGATATACAGGCCGCAGGTTTTGATCCGCTTTTCTAGTTCTTCTATGGATAGCATCAGGATGGCTTCCGGAGTGGGGCATTCCCTGAACAGTTCTGCCGTGACCAGATTCACCCGGATGTCTGTGCACTGTGCGGACAGGATGGTGGCAATGAGCAGTTCGAAGAGGTTCTTATAGTTCAGTTCAGGTCCGGCATCCGGGTAGAGGATTTCAAGAGCGTCCAGTACCTGAATCGATTTCGCCTTGGAGAGCGGGGCCTTTTCAGCTGTTTTCATAATCATAGTCTTCCATTTCTTCATCTATTCGCAGTATTTCCACCCGATGATCATTATCCAGCAGGGATATTCCCTGCTGGAGCCCTTTCCGTGCTCTTAGCTGATCGCTGGCAACGGTGGCCAGACCAAGGGCGGAGCGCTGCCATTTGTCATGGTAATCCACTTCCGCCACTGACAGGGTTCCCAGGTTCCGAAGTTTTCGGATCAGGGATTGGATCACCATCCGCTTTTCCTTAAGGGAGGCCGTCCCGTATACGGTCAATTCGATTCTGCAGATGCCTACAACCATGGGAACCTCCTCAACATGTGATTAAATCGACATCTTCATTATAGTATAGAATTCAGCTCAGTTCCAAGCGCAACAAGAAAACGGACCCGCTAAGGGCCCGTTTTCTTGTTGACATATTTCACAGCAGTGAACGGATTACTTCTTCCGACGGTGTGGCAATGCTCATATCCGCCAGTATTTCCCCTTCTTCACCGAATTTCTCCCGGGCTGAGCGGATGGCCGTGTTGACCGCCGCGATATCCCCGGCGAAAAGAACGAAGCCTTTCCCCCCCAGACCTCGGGCTATCCGGATCTCAAGCAGCTGGATATCAGCGGCTTTACGGATATGGTCCCCGATCCAGATCGATGCTGCAGCTGACATGGTTTCAATGCCCCCTATGGATTTGATGGAATCCGGATAGGTAGTTGCAGTAAGTGCCGGTATGACCTCTTCGTGCACACTGGTCATCAGGTGGGATGCCACCAGAAAGACGCCGGCATTGCGCTGAGCCGCCTGGAATGCTGCTTTAACAGAGCCGATATCCCCGCTGAATATGACGATATATTTCCCAGGACAAATGGGTGCCGCCAGAGCCAACCGGACGTTTCCGGCCTTTGTCGCGGTATCGGCTGTTTCGATCCCCTTGACGATACTTTTCAGCTCAAGGATTCCCAAGGCATGATCCATGGTTTCCCTCCTCAGATTCATTTTGCAGATCGGATAGAAGCGCTTCCGCTTCGAACCTATTCAGATCAAGCCGGGCAACCAGACGCGGCACGGGGAATCCCCGAAGATCCCGATAAGGATGAGGTTCCGGATCCTGATTGGGATTCGGGTAACTCACTCCCATCTCCCGCAGCTTTTTCTTCAGGGCGATATTCACTTTCCAGGGCTGCAGACCGAAAAGGCAGGCCTGTTCACACAGGACACACTCACAGCAGAGCAGTGCTTCCGTAGCAGATGAATCAGGTCCGGCCGTACCGTAGGCGGCCAGCCGCATCATATGGGAAGGCCTCAGCTTATGACCCTGCAGATATCGTGGACACACATCCGTGCATAGGTTGCACTGGCAACACAGATCCTTTGCATCCTTGAGACTGCGTTCGACCGTTTTTAGCTTGGAGAGAACCACCGGATGATTCTTGGGCAACACGATGTACCCTTTGGTGGTTTTGGTAACGCTGGCGGTTTCGGGATCACAGATTTTTCCCATCATTGGGCCACCATCCACCACCTCGTAGGAATCCAGCGTCACACCGCCGACCATTCCCAGCAGGGTCTTCAGAGACGTACCGATCGGAACCCGGAACGTTGCAGGAGATATCACCGCGCCGGTTATCGTGACATATTTGTCACTCACCGGATCACCTGCCATAGCCTTTTGGATGTTCAGTGCAGTTTCCACGTTTATTACCACGGCTCCCACATGGATGGGTATTCCTGCTTCGGGAACGGTTCTTCCGGTCACTTCGCGGACGATGTACTGCTCATCTCCCGCGGGGTATACGTTTTTCAGCAGTGTTATGGATATTTCAGGATACTTGCCGACATAGGGTTCCAGGGCTTCGATTGCATCGTGGTACTTGGCTTTCAGTGCAATAATCCCGGTCTCTGCACCGGTTGCTTCACAGGCCAGCCTCAGACCAGCTACCAGGGCTTCCGGAAACCGGACCATCAGCTGCTGATCTACCCTTAGCAGGGGTTCGCATTCTGCGCCGTTGATAATGACTACATTGGCCTTACAGTCGAGCTTCACATGAGTGGGGAATCCGGCGCCGCCGGCGCCGACCACCCCTGCTTCTTTGATTTTCTGTACGATAGCATGCATAGGTTCATCACCGTTCCCTTATTTCAACATGAATGCACCTGCAAGAACGCATCGGCGAATCCGCGTGAAGCTTTTTGCTGAGGTCAGTCCTTCACCGGTAGGGCCTGCGATGGTGAAGGTGGTGTATCCTTCTCCTCCAACGCCGATTCCCGCATAAGAGGGTGCATTCTTGACGAAAATCGTGGTTTCTGCCAGCCGGGCGAACCGGGTCAGCACATCAATATCCTTGGAATGGACCATGGCGGTGTGCCGGTTTCCGTGCTCGCATTTGCAGGCCAGCTGAATGCCGGTTTCTGCATCGGGCACCCGAACGATCGGCAATATGGGCATCATAAGTTCTTCCTGGACAAACGGGTGGTCGGCCGTTGTTTCCAGAATGATCAGGGGCGTTGCTTCAGGGACATGGATTCCAATCCTTTTTAGTATGAGATGGGCATCCTTACCGATCCAGGTGCGGCTAGGGCCGCCTTTTTCCGTCAGAACCGCTTGCTCCAGCCGTTTGATATCCACAGGATCCTTCAGCAGCCAGGCTCCCGCCTTTTGCATATTGAAAATAAGGTAATCAGCGACATCCTCCACCACAATGCATTCCTTTTCGGCAATACAGGGGAGATTGTTGTCGAAGCTGGCTCCGGCAACGATATCCGATGCGGCCTTTTCGACATCAGCAGTTTTGTCCACCAGAACCGGCGGATTTCCGGCTCCCGCTCCAATCGCCTTTTTCCCGGAGGAAAGTACTGTGTCCACAACTGCAGGGCCTCCAGTGGCAACCAACATTCTTATTTTAGGATGCTTCATCATGATATTCGCCTGCTTCATATCCGGTTCTGAAACAGTGACCACAAGATTCGGGGGACCGCCTGCCAAAGCGATGGCTTCATTGATCAGACGTACGGTGAAGGCTGAAATTTTCTTAGCACCGGGGTGAGGGCTGAATACCACGCTGTTCCCTGCAGCGATCATCCCGATGCTGTTGCATATAACCGTTTCTGATGGATTAGTGGAAGGGGTGATTGCACCAATGACACCGAAGGGCGAATATTCAACCAGTGTCAGTCCATCATCCCCTGTAAAGCTGGAGGATTGCAGGTCTTCAACACCGGGAGTTTTTTCAAGAACCAGCCTGTGCTTCAGAATCTTGTGATCCACCCGGCCCATTCCAGTATCCTCAACACCCAATCTCGCCATTTCTTCGATATGGGGTGTCAGATACTCGCGTATCTTTTCGATGATCCTGCGTCTGTCCTTTAATGCAAACCTGTTGAATAATTCCTTCTGTGCCTGATATGCGGCCTCTACCGCTTCATTCATATCTGTAAATACACCGCTGCCCGGGCCCTGTTCCATTGCAGGCTCCCTTTCCCAAAGCTTTTGCTGTACCTTCTGCGCAATCAGGGTTGTCAGAGTGTTCAGTGTTTTCTCATCAACCTGCATTCTGTCC
>CAZEHS010000067.1:0-18520 GCA_964511875.1 uncultured Peptostreptococcaceae bacterium | reverse complement strand
TTTCACACCGTCTGCTCTGGCGCGGATGGTATCCAGCCTCCGCAGTTTTGAACCGCAGAGACAGGGTTCCGGGATAAAACGGGAAAGATCCCCGGTGCGATACCGGATCATCGGCATGCCGGTGCGGGTCAATGTGGTAAATACAACCTCACCTTCCTGACCATCCGGTACCTGCTGCACCGTATCCTGATCGACGATTTCCGTAAAAAAATCCGCCTCATACAGATGGTAGCCATCATGGCAAGTGCATTCGATACCCCAGCCCAGCCCTGCTTCGGTCATGCCGTAATACCGGAACACCTCACAGCCCCAGATTCGCTGAAGCTCCAGAACAACAGTTTCAGAAACATAATCAGTACTGAGGAGCACCCGCCTGATTCTCACTTTTCTCGCCAGATTCGTTCGTTCACTATACCTGGCAAGGGCTAGAACCTGGGAAGGCACACCTACGAGGATATCCGCTTTCGAGTCGATCAGCTTTCCGTGGGTCTCCAGAAGATTTCGAACCATCCCATGGGATATCGGAACAGCCCCCAACCTTTCAATAGCTGAAAGCAACAGGGATCCGATGCTCCCAATGCGTTCCCCAGGCAGAAGTATGAGAACCCGATCCCCGGGAGCAGTGAATGTCGCCATACCGGCCCGAAAAAACTCTTGGGTGATTTCCTGGTCTTCCCGAGTAAAATAAAGCCGTTTCGGGGGGCCGGAGGTACCTGAGGTTTCCAATGTGACAACCCTGCCGATATCTCCCTGTGATGTGCACAGCATTTGCAGTCCATGGAACCGGATGTCCTCATGTGTCGTAAAGGGAACATCAGACCATTCACCATTGTCCCACTCGGTCAGACGCCGATGGAACGGACTATTCTGGGATGCATGCAAAATGGTTTCCCTCATTTTTCTCTGTTGATGCGCATGTATTATATCTAAAGTGAGTTCTTCACCTTCAACGTCGATACGGTTGCTCGCCCACATATCCAGCGATAAATAGCCTGTCCGTTCATCCCTCATGGCTCAGCCCTCCCTACCGGTAGAGACTTCGGCCGTTACGGCCGGTCAGATTATAGGCACAGAAGGGAATCAATCTGCCATCTCGGCTGACTACATGGATCAGACAGTCCTTTAAACGCTCCAGATCCATCGTCCAGGCATCCTGAAAAAGCATTCCTGAAATAGCCAGGGTATAAGTCCCTGCCCGTTCCAGAAAAATATCCAGACTGGCGGTGTTCGGATCTGCTTTATCCTTGGTGCTGCAGCACCCCGGAGATGACCACTGCTTGGCGACAAAACGCCGGGCTTTTCGAGAACCTTCCGCTGCAGTGGAAGGGCTGCAGCATGATTTCCCGCTTTTCGAAGTGGATGGCATGAAATTTCCCTCAGGCATCAGGATAAAGTTTCCGTGAAATGAACATCTGGCATGCTCCCCGCCAGGCGGTACAAAACTGGCAGCAGCCATCGCTCCATGTGTCTGTTTCTCAATAGCCCTTAGCATCTCCGGTATGGTGATCCGTTCGACCGGTGGATTCCCAGGGTATCTGCCGAAGTAACTGATCGGCTGAAAGTGTACACCGCGAACCGTTGGCATGAGCGCAGCTGCAAAACGTATGATTTCCCCCAGGTCTTCGCTGTTGACATCGGGAACAACGGTTGGAACCAACACGACTCCGATTCCATGTGTTTTACAATGCTCAATCGCCTTGATTTTTTCTTCCAGAAGATTTCGGCCCCGAAGCTCTCTGAATATGCTGTCGTCAGTCCCGTCAAACTGCAGAAAAACACAGTTCAAACCGGCTTCTGCCAGCCGCTTCACATAAGCCGAATCCTGGGCTAGCAACAGACCGTTGGTGTTCAGCTGAATGAATTCAAATCCCATTCTGTGCCCCAGAGCGATGATTTCCGGCAAGTCATCGCGCATGGTAGGCTCGCCCCCCGAAAGCTGGATGTTGTAAGGGCCTCCACTTTCCATCAGCATATGGTACCAGCCTTCAATCTCCTGGAGAGATGGGTCATTCGCGCCGTCACAGCTGGAGGAGGCGAAGCAGACAGGACAGCTGAGATTGCAGCGCTGTGTGATTTCAAGAAGGACACAGCAGGTTTGCTGACGGTGATCCGGGCATAGACCGCAGTCATAAGGGCACCCCCTGTCCACATCCGTGGCACATCTTTCCGGAGTCGATGGCGACCGGTGGTTGGTCCACTTCGCAAACCCAGGTTCCCCCTTCCAGATAAGTGCTCGGAATTCCCCATGATCAGGACATTCCTTAACAAGATATACCCGGTCTCCAATAATTTGCTTCTGCGCCGTAATTCGTTTCAGGCATTCCGGACAAACGCTGTCTGTTTCTGCATAGATGAGTTCATTATTCATCCTTCTTGCCTCCACTGGAATTCTTATTACTGTGCCTGAGGGCACAGGGCTGTATACAGATCTTCCAGCCCCAGATAGTTCTCTATCTGCCTTTTGATCCGCTGAGCAGTCATCAGACGGGACGCAACTTTCTCAGACGCGCCGGATGCAGATGCATTACGCCTGACTGCATTTGAAAACCGCTGCTCAAGAGGCAGTAACCTGTCCTCTTCAACCATTTTGTCGGCCAAATAAAGGATTTCTTTGCAGCCTATCTGGAATTCTCCGACAGGCAGCTGCAGATCCATATGAACGGCAACACTTTCCGAAAGCGAAGGAAATCCCTCCTGCGCTAAGATTTCCGCACCAACCGAAGCGTGATGGGGCTCGCATCTGGCGATATCGTGCAAAATACCTGCTGCATGGATCAGCGTGATATCCAGATTGAAATGAGCCACATGGTTCAATCGCAGAGCGATTTCCGAAGCCACTGCTGCCACTGCTCTTCCATGACGGATTACCTGTTCAGGGGTATGGTAGAGTTTGAACAGCATTTCGCACTCACTCCCGACAGGTATTGATCTATTCCCACAGTAATTGTTCATCTCGCGATAATCCTCCGGTGTATCCATATCCATCAGGATTCCTGAATCCGCGCACCCAACCTCCAATGCATCAGCTTCAAATCCGTTTAAAACACTTCTGAGATTTTCATCATGACCCGCTGAACGGATCTTATTGAAGCATTGTCGGGGTATCAACGGCGGGTGTCCCCGTTCCCCAAGGAAAACCGGATAAATCACGTTTTCTTTGCAATCACCATATGCCTCAAGGATTTTTTTTACCGTCTTGTCCCGGATCATAGGCATGTCGCCTGGGAGGAGAAAAAACGCCTCCACATCCGTGCCGAATGAATCAAGTCCTGCTTGAACAGATGAAAACATGCCCTGCTCCGGATTCGGGTTGATGATGATCTTGACGTCTAAAGGTTCCAGAACTGAAATGAGTTTATCGGAATGAAAGCCTACCACCACGGAGACATCTTCAACACCGGCATTCCTGAAAACCTCAACGGCCCACCGGATGGCAGGTTTACCGTTGAGATGTTGCAACGGTTTCAGCGCCCCCATCCGGGATGAACGTCCTCCGGCCAGAATAAGAGCTGAAATATTATGCCGGAGCATTGCTTTTCTCCCCACGGACCCGGATCAGTTCAGCTACGATGCTGATGGCGATTTCTTCCGGGGACTCTGCCAGAATATCCACACCGACAGGGCAGTGGACTGTAAGCATGTCTTCAGCAGTGAATCCCCCCTCCTCCATCAGATTCTTATAGATCAGATCCCGCTTGTGACGACTCCCGATCATACCGATATAGGCTACCGGTTCCTTGAGGATCTGCTCAAGAATCCACTTGTCGTGAAGGTGACCGCGGGTGACTATGACCAGATAACTGTCCCTATCCAACCCCAGATCGGGCAAGGGATTTTCCAGTGATTCCACAAGAAGAATCTTCGAAACGGTGAACCGATCGGCGTTAGCGAACTCCGGCCGATCGTCCAGTATGACGGTTCGAAACCCGACTGTTTCCGCTATAGGTGCAATTTTCTGGGAAACATGGCCCGCTCCGAAAATGTACAGGGTGCCTCCCTGGTGGATCGGTTCGATGAACACCCGCTGATCCCCGAGGACTTCGGAATGGATTGACAGCTTTGCAGGACCTGAAATCATTCTCAGAAAGAAATCCTGACTGCATTCAAATCGGCCGGTCATCTCCCCCATGGGGCGGATCAGGCATTGCTGCCGCAGACCGTCGTTATGGTCACCTGTCCCGATTCCGGTAATCAGCCATGCTTTTTCCTGATTTTCAATGCACTGTACCAGCCTTTCGAAAAGCTCCTTGTTTTCGAAGGCCTCTCCATCAATATAATCCAGAAGGATTTCTCCCACGCCGCCGCAGATCATATCGCTCTCTGCCGCATCCTGTCCACTGAGATTGAAAGGGTGGATAACCGAATTCTGCATTTTCATTACAGCTTCCGAAGCACGGATTGCTTCCGCTTCAAGACGGCCTCCACCAACAGTGCCGATGATCCGTCCTCCACGTCTTACGACCATACGCGCTCCTGAGGAACGGGGAGCGGATCCGGATTTATCAACAATAGTGGCGGTGACAAAACTCTCGCCGTGATTCAATAGGTTGAGCATCTCATGCCAAATGTCTTTTTTCATTCTTCATCCGTCCTTCCGGCCAGGCTGAGCCTGTTCTGCTCCAGAATCTCAACCACTTTTTCAAACGTATCGGATATGATCTGCGGACAGCGGGAAATGCGGTTGTTCGGTTCATTTTCAAGAATACTGGTGCAATCCACACTTCCATAGCGAGATCCATACTCGTCATCAAACCACTGAACAAGCTCGCTGATCATGCCGCGGCCAAAGAGCAGTTCCTGCTCTTCCGGAGCTCCCCGACCCACATACATGGATAAAAGACATACTGCTCCTGTCAGAACACCGCAGTTTTTTCCGCTGTATCCGACACCACCGCAAAGTCCTCCCATTGCCCGTACCAGATCCGGATTGGCTTTCCCCTGTGCTTCCAGTCCAAGCATGATCAGTATCTGGCTGCAGCAAAAGCCCTGCTGCGACAGCTCCATCATCCGAATCATCGCCTCATCCATACCACTATCCCCCCACTCATTTCATATTTTTTCCGCTACCATCCAGAAATAACCAGGCTTTGCTTTCAGAAGCATATCCGACATGCAGCCGCTGGTATCCGGCGCTTCAGAAACAGCGCTCCAGATCTTTTCCTGTGACCTGTTTCCCATGATCAGCTCTGCAACATAGCATCTCCAAAGATCGGTTCGGTCTTCCCACTGGCATATGGCGAATCCGTTTTCGTTGAGTTTTCGCAGCATCTCGTCCTTCGTCATCGCGTTAAAGAAGCAGCCGCCCTGAACCTGCTTCCTCAGCAGCTCGGCACCTTCCGGTCGTCGGATAAACACGTCTGAAACCGCAAGCTTCCCACCAGGCATCAGGACCCGATGGATTTCGGAGAGTACCCGCTCCATGTTCTCCATGACAGATAGGCTGCATTCAGATATAACCGCCTGGGCCGAGCTGTCTCCAAACGGAAGATCTTCACCGCTTCCATGAATCAGTTGAATGCCCGGCGACCGAATTTCACCGATCCTTATCAGGGCTTCCGAAATGTCCGTTCCGATAGCATCGAGCTGGAATTCGCTTCTTAAAAGCTCTACCGTCATCCCCGTTCCGCACCCTACGTCGATGATCCGGGAATGTTCAGGCAAGGCACAGGCTTCAATCATACACCGGGTCAGAATGAACCCGCCGGGACGAATGACCGAATCCTGACTGGTTGTAAATTCTGGATCTTCATATACATTCACCTGGGGATGCATTTTTGCCTCCTTTGCCGGACTATTTGTCTTCCAATGTCTTTTCAACCTTGTCCATCTTCCCGGTCGCCAATTCTTCCGGGATGTAAACCAGGCCGCATATCGGACATTTCAGCAGTTCCACTGGAAAAGTGCTGCCAAGGTAAGACAGGGTAGCCTTCCCTGGTTTCATTTCGCAGCTGCAATGATCGCATACCATCCCGGAAAGTTCCGGCCGATTATCCGTATCCATGTGATGCCTCCTTACTCCCCTATTTCCAGCCGGTGACTGTAGGTATTGTGAATCCGGTATACTTCCTCCGAAATGGAGTATTCGACCCAATAGGTCACACTTCCCGGTTTGTGATACGCCGTGTACCTTCCGGTTTCAGAATTCCATATGCGTTTCCCTGTCTGTTCGGCAGCCATCAGAACCTGCCGAACATCCTCCTCCAGAATCATCCGGTCTTCCATCAGCCTACGGATCTCTTCCGTCAAGTCCAGCCTGATACTCACCTGCATTTCCTCCACGGAATCACCCCACAGTCTGTTCATCAGAGTCCGTTTCAATCGGGCGCGATTCTCATGACGCTGTGAAAAATCAGGTCCCTTCCTGTTCTGGACTTGCTCCTCATCATTGCCGAACATAAGGTCCAACAGATGATACACGGGTTTTGACTGACCGACAAAATTGTCCCGGCACATGGCACAGTAAACAGCATAGTCGGAAGGACTTTCACCGACCCGGCGGGAAATAACGGCCCTGGCAATTTCCTTGTTCGCAAACATCATCAGCCCACCAAATCCACAACAGGAGGTATAGTCCCGATTACCCGGCAGCTCCTCCACGGTATGGCCCAGCTTGGTCATCAGATTCCTAACGCTGTCATGAAGACCGCTCTCATACCGGGTTGTACAGCTGTCGTGAAGTGCAAGAGTCTTGGGAGAAATCCCAGACCCCGCCTGCTCTGGAAGCCCTATTCGGTCCAGAACCGTATACAGCATCTCCACAGGCATATCCGGCTGATACTGACGGAACATGGCAAAACAACTGGGGCAAGCGGTGATGAGGGTAGGTTTGCCCATGCGTTCCCATTCGCTCCGTATGACCGCCAGAGTTTCAGTATAAAGAGCATTCTGACCCGCCCATTGTGCTGGAGCCCCGCAGCAGTTCAGCATCAGCCCCACCCCATCAGTCATACGCTGACACAGCCACCCATAGATTTTTTCAACATTCCCTGGCGATGATCCTGCCAACTGGCAGCCGGGAAAGAAAAGGACTTTGCTGGTTTCAAATCCAGGCTGGTGCCGAACAAGGGCAAAGCCCTCGCCAGTACTGAACTTCATATCCCGGAGTGCGAAATCGTGGGCTGAGGGCGGCATCTTGCCTTTTTCTACCATGAGTCTGCGGGCTTCGTGAGTGAATTCCCCCATATCAGCACAATTCGGACAGATATGAGCACAGAGGCCGCATTCGCTGCAGGTATTGATCAGTTTATTGGCATGATGAATCCCCATGACGATGGAGAGATTATTGTAGATTTCCCTGAAGTACTTCTTTGGATAACCTTTATAATGGGCCAGATATACACAGGATTTCACACATTCCAGGCATTCGCATTGGAGGCATCGCTCGGCTTCCTGCCCAGCTTCTTCAGCTGTATAGCCTGTTTTTGGATTCTCCGCACGAACGGTTGGCAGTTGCTTTTCACCTTCAATACTGGTGTAAAGTTGGGTTTGGATACTTCCTTCGTTGGATCGGTCTGCTGTCAGGGATACATTCTGAAGCAGGCGGTCAATGGAATTCGCTGCAATCCGTCCATCGGAGACTGAGGCGATAGGCTTGTAGCTTTCCCGGCCGCCCAGAAGGCTACCTCCTGCAAAAATCCCTGAGCTGCTCGTCTCCAGAGAGATTGGATCCACCTTCAAGGCGCCGTTCTCATCTGTCTTCAACTCCGGAGCAATTTGAGAAAGAGTCTCCAGACCCACATCAAGATAAATGGCGCTGAATTCTTGCCGGAGGCTTTGAAGGGATAATGAACCCGCCATGCCTACTTCCGTGTTGAGACGAAAATCCAGGGGCAGGGATCGCAGCGGAGCGATATCCGTTTCAACGACCGTCTCTGGCAGAATCGATTCAGGTATTGCACGTACCCGGCCACCCAATACTTCCCTCTTTTCAAAAACCGTAACCTTGTAGCCTTTCAGGGTCAGTGCCCTGGCAACCATGAGTCCACTAAGGCCGGAACCTACGACAGCCACCTTTTGGTCTTTGCGGGGCGCTGCGATCATTCTGACTGCAGATGTTCCCGCCAACGGGACGATAAACCGCTCCAACTCCCGAATGGAAATTGACTGATCAATCTCCCTGCGAAGGCAAGTCCAGCCGCAAGGCTCTTCACAGATTCGGCTGATGATCCCCGGAAAAGGCACGGATTTACTGTATATTTTAAAAGCCGCACCGGAATCACCTTTTAGAATCGCAGCAATCATTCCGCGGACATCCACATGGACCGGACACTCCGCGGTGCATCGTGGGGGATTCTCTTGAGTGCATAGGGCTTCCCTTTCACGCAATATTTTTTGATCCATAGGCTGCTTCCTTTCGCATAGTCTGTTCACTACCGCGTTCTAAAGGGAGAGCCCTGAACGGATTTCTGCCATGAGGCATCCGTTCAGGACTGCTGAGAGTGTGATATTAACAGATCATTCAAACGCTAGTTGGAAGCCAACGCATCGAGTCCCGCTTTGATCTTTTCGGGCAATGCCGGCACCGAGTAAATGCGTACGCCGCAGGCATTGTAAATGGCATTGAGGATTGCCGGATGCGGTGCGGTCAGAGGACCTTCGCCAACGCCGGATGCACCGTAAGGGCCGTGGGGGCGTGGTGTTACGTTGTAGATGATCTCCATATCGTCAGGAACGTCATAGATGTACGGGAGACCGCAGCCAACCAGGCTGGTATGTTTTTTGAGATCATCGAAATCTTCCATCAGGGCCAGACCGATTCCCTGAGCCAGACCGCCGTAGATCTGCCCGTCACAGGTTGCCTTGTTGGTGATGGTCCCGATGTCGGCAACCGTAGTGAATTTTACGACCTTTGCTTTTCCGGTTGCAAGGTCGACTTCAACCTCAGGCATGAAGATTTCGTACATGTAGGCTGAGAATGGATCGCCTTTGGCAGTAACAGGATCACAATCCGTACACATGGAGGCTGCCCATTTTCCGTTATAGCGGAGCGGAATGTTCTCTGCAACCATCTCATCGTAGGTTCGGTATTCGCCGGACTCGATGGTGCCGGATTTGCGCATGGCGTTGAGTAGCATTTCAGCGGCTACACGGATGGCATTCCCGGTTACTACATTCTGACGGCTTCCGCCGGAAGGTCCACTGCAGGGTGTGAAAGCAGTGTCATTCATAACGAGCTTGATCTGTACCGGTCTGATTCCTGCATGGCGCAGTGTTTCATGGGCATGGGTCAATGATCCGAGATCGGCGCCCTGTCCGTGATCCTGCCATGAGTTTCCGACAGTAACGCCGGATGGTGTCATTTCTATCCATGCTTCAGAGCTGTCCGGGCCGTCAAGACCGCATCCGTAAATACCCAGGGAAATACCGACGCCCCGTTTCTTTCCGGCTACATTGTATTCGGCACTGCGTTTTTTAGCATCTTCCCAAAGAGGGCGCAGGGTATTGAACATGTCTTCGAAGCAGAACACCTCGGGTACCTGTTGGGTCGGAGTCGTAGCACCGGGTCGGTAGATGTTCTTGAAACGCAGTTCCAGAGGATCCATACCCAGTTTCTCTGCCAGTTCGTCCATGGCGATTTCAGAAGCCAGGAACGCCTGCGGAGAACCGTAAGCCCGGAATGCGGAGCCCCATGCATGGTTGGTGCAGACGGTGCGTCCACGGCCGCGAATGCTTGGGATATCATAGCCAGAGCCGGTGAACTGTGCCTGACGGAGTGTCAGCAGATCGCCGAACTCGGAGTACGGACCGTGATCGATGAACCAGTCGGTCTCCATTGCCAGCAGCTTGCCGTCCTTATCCGCAGCCAGTTTGCAGTTGACAAAGCCTGGTGACCGCTTTCCTGTATAGGTGATGTTCTGGAACATGTCGAACACCAGGGATACCGGCTTGCCGGTAGCCATGCATGCAACACCCAGAAGCGCTTCGTTGGTAGGGCTGAATTTGTAGCCGAAGGTGGCCCCTGTGGGGTTCGCAACGATCCGGAGCTTATCCGGCTCGATGCCTAGACCCGCACAGATCATGGCATGGTGCAGATGCAGAGCGATACTCTTCGAATGTATGGTCAGACGGCCTTCTTCATCATAGTAAGCGGATCCGCAATCTGTCTCCAGTGGCAGATGGGGCTGACGGCTGCAGTAGGTATCCACTTCAACGGTAGCGGCAGCGCCTTCCATTATGGACTTGGTGTCTTCGCCTTTCACAACGCCCTGTTCAAAGTAGATATTCGGCGTGCCGGGGTGGATTTCAATTGCATCATCCGCCATGGCCGCCGGAGCGCTCATATAAGCGGGAAGCATCTCAATATCCACTTTAACGGCTTTGGCTGCCGCTTTAGCGTGGGCTTCCGTATCCGCACAGACAATGGCAATCGCGTCACCGAACTGGAAGATTTTCGTGTCGCAGAGAATCGGACGGTCCCATCCATCCCCTTTGTTGGTCGGGAAAGTGATCAGGCCGGTGATGCGGTTCTTTCCTTTTACATCTTTATGAGTGACGACCTTGTAAACGCCTGGCATTTTTTCAGCCTCGGAGGTATCGATGCCCAGAATGTTGGCATGGGATACTTCAGCCTGAACCAGAGCCATCCGCAGGGTTCCGGCAGGCATCTGGAGCGCAACGTCCGCTCCGAAGTCCCAGGTTCCGGTTACTTTGCTGAGAGCTGAAGGCCGGTGGTAGGTTGTACCATAAATCTTGTTGTTTGTAGGGCTGAAGAGCAGGTCTTCCTTGCGGGTCTCCCCGCGGAGCACTTTGGCAGCAGCCATGACGGCATCCACCAGAGGTTTGTATCCTGTGCAGCGGCAGGCGTTGCGGTTCTTTTGGAACCAAGCCCGTATTTCATCCCGGGTCGGGTTATCATTGTTATCCAACAAAACCTTTGCAGAGAGGATGAATCCCGGGCTGCAGTATCCGCACTGGGCACATCCGTAAGCCATCCAGGCCACCTGAAGGGGATGAAGGTTGTCTGGTGTTGCCAGGCCTTCTATGGTCGTGATCTTCGCGTCATCGGCCACTTTTTTCATCTTCACGATACAGGAACGAACGACCTTACCGTCCATAATGAGTGAGCAGGTACCGCACTGACCCTGGTCACAGCCGACTTTACAGCCAGTCAGCAGAAGTTGTTCCCTAAGAACCTTGGCCAAGCTTGCTTCTGGGTCAACAATCAGTGTTCTGGGCAATCCGTTGATAATCAGGACTTTCTTTTCCATTTTGACCTCTCCTTGTTTGTTGTTCAGTCATAGTTTCTATTTTTTGCACTGCGCTTCACAACCCCCCTTTCCGCAGTGGAATGATCTTTCTTTTAGAATCCTTTCCCGAATGAGCAATTGGGATATCTGCATGGATCACAGCCTGTGCATAGCCCTCCATGAGCCAATCGGACTATGTCCTGTCGGGTCACACTTTCACCGGCAAGAATCCGGGGCAGAACCAGATCAAAAATCGTCGTACGGCTGTACATCACACAGCCGGGAAGCCCCAAAACCGGGATGCCTTTTATATCCGCCAACATGAACATTGAGCCCGGAAGCACCGGTGCCCCGTAAGTGATCACCGATCCGCCTGCCTTCCGTATACCTGCAGGTGTCACATCATCAGGGTCCACTGACATGCCGCCGGTGGTTACAATCAGCTCTGCCCCTTCCAGAATCAGCTCCCGGATGGCCAATGCGATCATTTCTTTATTATCGTCTACAAGGATCTGTCGGAGAATCGTGCTTCCCAGAGCCTCGATCTTTGCACTGACCACCGGACCGAACTTATCCTGAATCCTGCCATGATATACTTCACTTCCTGTTGTTACGATACCTGTCTTGAATGATAGCAGCGGTTTCACTTCAACAATCGGATAATGTTTACGGCTCAGTTTTTCAACCTGTTTGACTTTCTCTGCATCGATCACCAATGGAACAACCCGGCAGCCCGCCAGCGTTTTATCCGTGGATACTATCTGATTTGAATGGACGGTGGCGATAACAATTTCATCGATGCTGTTGATCTCCAGGAGTGCTTCGAGGTTTATCTTCAGAAGACCCGGATACGCTGCTTTCAGTTCCACCTTTCCTTCTGAAGGCTCTGTCAGAAAGATCCCTGTTCCGGCAATGGCTTCCGCAATCCGTATGGCTGCCGTATCCTCGTGACAGGAAGATTCATTGATTTCCCAGATGTACAGATGTTCTTTACCAAGATTCAGAAGCTTCGGCACATCCTCCTGACAAACAATGTGCCCTTTCCTAAAGGCCCTTCCCTTCCGCTCTCCCGGAATGATCTCGGTGATGTCGTGACACAGAACCATACCCACTGCCTGTTGTACCGGTACGGATATCATCGTTATTCTTTCCCCCTTGTCTCATTTGACGTCCAATGCCCTGTCATCCCCATAAAAAAACAAAGCGCATGAATAGAGAAACAGCGCTTTGCCCGATCAGTGCACTGTATTCCATTTTATCCATGTAGATTCCATGTGGAACCCCACGACGATTTTATGACACATGTGAAAACGATTGCATGCTTACTAATAGAGCAAGGTTCATGCCATGATCCAATCAAATAAAAAAAACACATCGTATTTACACGATGTGTTAGTGATTCCAATGCTTTTGAATATTCCCGGATTAACGGACTAATTTTGAATCCAAGAATGAATGTGTGACAATGTGTGAAATTGCTGTTACCTTCACGTCCGTTGATCGTCACACCTTTTACACACTCCTTGACTCAGTTCTCAATGGAGAACACTTTCATTTTATTGTATACCGTTTTGCGGGATACTCCCATTTCCTTTGCAACCTGACTGATATTGCCCGCGTAAAAGTTCAGGAGGTTTAAAATGGTGTTCTTATCCATATCACTTCGATACCGCTGCCGCTGCTGTCTGTTCACCATCTCACCGGGAGAGTTCTGAATCGTCATGATGGGTCTGACAGACTTGGATCCCACGATATCCGGAGGCAGCTGCCCAACGGATATCACGCCATTCTCTGCGAGATTTAGCGCCCGCTCCACCATATTCTGAAGTTCCCGGACATTTCCCGGCCAGCTGTACCCCGTCAGACAGTCCATTACATCCAGATCCACAATGATTTTGCGCTCCATATCCCGACTCAGCCGATCCAGAAAGAATCTGAACAGGAGCGGAATATCTTCAAATCGTTCACGTAGAGGCGGAATAAGAACGGACATGACATTGAGGCGGTAGTAGAGATCAAGTCTGAAGGTACCCTTCCTGACTTCTTCAAGTAAATCCTTGTTCGTTGCGCAGATGAGTCTGACATTGATCGGCATCGTCTTATCGCTTCCAATCCGGGACATCCGTTTTTCCTGAATGACGCGAAGCAGCACTGTCTGATGTTCCAGGGGCATATCCCCGATTTCATCAAGAAACAGGGTGCCGCCGGATGCCAGTTCAAACTTGCCCGGCCGTCCGCCCTTTCTGGCTCCCGTAAAGGCCCCTTCTTCATAACCGAACAGCTCACTGCCGATAAGCTCCCTGGGAATCGCCCCGCAGTTCAAAGCAATAAACGGCGCTGACTGCGGGCAGGATTGATTGTGTATCGCCTGAGCAAATATTTCCTTCCCGGTTCCGCTCTCCCCCTGCAGCAGGACATTTGAGCAGTTCTGAGCAGATAACCGCGCAATCCGCATCGCTTCCTTGATTGGAGTACTGCTGCCCACAATGTCCTCAAATCGGAGTGATGCATAATTACCGCTGAAGCGGTTCACCAGATTACGTACTTCTTTGATCGGTCTCAGGGTGACGAACCCCCCTGTTGTCACTTCATTCTCATTGATGATCGGTTCTGCGGAAGCCAGACACTGACAGGGCCCACGCTGTGCGTCGATAATCACCTCGATGTCCGAACAGGATTTGCACGTAAGAAGTCCTTCCTGACCGTCTGCAAATTGCACGCTGATAAACTGATTCACAGACAACCCCATGATATCGTTCTTTGAACGCCCTAGAATTTTCTCCGCCGACGGATTCATTTCAAGGACTGCCCCCTCAGGATCCACAATCAGGACACCATCCGAAACCATATTGAAGAAACTGATCAGTTTATTATTCGCAGCAGCCAGCTGATGGTTCTGATTCCGGATCAGAAGCTGCCCCTTGATTGCTTCCGCAGCGGCGACGACCATGCCCAGCGTATGCAGATGGGAAGATTCAAAGGCACCTGAGATATTCAGAATTCCAAGCAATTCACCTTCGGGATCGAATATCGGCGCAGCTGAACAAGTCAGACAATGGTGCTTTGTACAAAAGTGTTCGGACCCGGATATCTGTACCGGCGCCTTCAGTTCGAGAGCAGTCCCGATGGCATTGGTTCCGGCCTCCTCTTCACGCCTGCTGGCACCCTGGAAAAAATTCTGTGTCAAAGGCGCCTTCATCGCATCCTCATCACCAAATGCCTCTAGAATATAACCCATGGGATCGGTAAGCACTACAACAAAACCGGATCCCCTCACAAAGTGATACAAATTCTCCATGAAAGGATGAGCCAGGGTGATAAGGTTTCCGTTATCCAGCAGCGTCTGATGCAGCGCTTTCCGATTCAGTGTCCGGTGTATCTGAAGAGAAAACGGGTCTACACTATACTGCGTGCATCGAACCCATGATTCGATGATTTCTTTTCTTACATCCGTATTGTGGGTCATTTCTGAGGTGATATAGTGTTCCCATTCCGCATAGACTTCATCGGTCCGCTCAACGGATCTGCAGGTCATGTTCATCTCTCCCGTCTCATCATCTATTATTAGAACCATGTGGTTTCATTACCTTCGGTGTACACATCCATTTCGGAGAATCAGAGCGCATAAAGTAATTGATTAGGCAGCAACGAACTAGGGTATATGTTTAGTGATGGAAATCACTATCCGAAGTGGAGG
Organism: uncultured Peptostreptococcaceae bacterium; assembly: GCA_964511875.1. Taxonomy (GTDB): domain Bacteria; phylum Bacillota; class Clostridia; order Peptostreptococcales; family Acidaminobacteraceae; genus CAZEHS01. Next base: position 3,637 of record CAZEHS010000067.1, on the reverse strand, counting down.
AATATCATATGAAATTGAGCGCAAGAAATCAACTCAACGGTAAAGTTGTTGAAGTTAAAGAAGGTGCTGTTAATGGCATTGTAATTATCGATATTGGCGGCGGAAACAAAATAAGCGCAACAATATCCATGGATTCCATCAAAGAACTGAATTTAAAAGTCGGATCCCAAGCCATTGCTGTAATAAAATCAACTTCTGTCATGGTAGGCGTCGCTGAATAAGCAACGAATGAATCCAGGTACAAAGAACAGGAACAGACCTCGTGCAATGTTTTAATGCAACAGGTCTGTTCCTGTTTGCAGCATCCTTTCAACAGACCATTTCTCCATTGATGAAGGCTCGGGTCAGATCATTGACAGGATTCGAAAACAGCTTTTCCGGGGATCCGGCTTCTACAATCTGTCCATTCATGATGAACACGATGTGATCGGCCAGCCTTTTTGCCTGAAGCATATTATGGGTCACTACGACCACGGAAGCATGGACCTCATCTCGGGCATGACGGATCAATCTTTCAATGATTGCCACGTTACTGGGATCCAAATCAGAGGTGGGCTCGTCAAGGAGCAGCAGTCTGGGCTCCACCACCAGTGCCCGGGCAAGAGCCACCCTCTGAGTCTCACCGCCCGAAAGTGTCAGAGCCCGTTGATGAGCCTTATCCTTCAGACCGATAAGCTCCAGGATGCCTGTAACTTTGGCAGAAATGACCTTTTTATCAGTCCCCCGTATTTTGAGACCGTAAGCAATATTTTCATACACCGTTGTGTTGAAGAGAACTGATTTTTGAAAAACAAGGATCATCTTCCGGCGAGTCTCAAGCGGGAGGGGTTTTCCGAATCCAATCCCTTCCCCATCAAATTCCATAGTGCCCTCGTTGGGCTCTTCGATGCCATTGATGATTTTGAGGAAAGTACTTTTTCCTGATCCGCTGGGTCCCATAAGAGCTGTAATCCGTCCTTTCTCAAGATCAAGGATTTCAACATCCAGGACCCTTTGACCCCCATAGCTTTTCTTGATGCCTTTCAGGTTAAGAATTGAATCCATCAGTGAACATCTCCTTAAGCATGAATCGGAATGATCAGCTTCAACTCAATAAAAAATGCATACCCGGAAAGGTATGCTCAAAGAACAACTGTTATGAATACCCGCGTACGGGTTCCAATAGACAGCTGCCAAAGCTTTTCCTTTCCAAGTGTGGGAGGCCAAGGCATTTCTACCCAGACCCGCAGATTGTCAAAACATAGGTTTCCCCTTAGTAATGACAATTCGGAAGAAGCAAACTATTCAGTTGCATCAGTATTTGAAGATTCCCAGTCCACTTTAGGGGGCTCATGTATTACACTGATATTCTATCACATTCTGGCTAAAGTTAAAATCCGGACAAATCCATTTAAGGAGTGTCAAATGAAAAATCGAGCAAGCGGAACTGCGGAAGGCGTCGCCTACATGCGGTATTACGAATCCCTAAGACCAGAAGCACAGCGGATATGCAACGATTATCTGGCTTATCACCTTTCAGCCTGGTGGGTAAAGCTGACGGCTAAGCTGTGCAGCCCTATCCCTCTTTCATTTATGGACTGGGCTTTGGAGAAAAAAGGGACAGGCGTGTCTGGATTTTTAGCGGTGCGTACACGACTATTTGATGATTTTGTGTTGGGTCAGATAAGGTCTGGCACTTTGCAATATGTGATTCTGGGAGCCGGACTCGATTCCCGTGCCTATCGGTTCGAAAACGACATGGAGAACGTAAAGGTATTTGAGGTTGATCATCCGTTATCGCAAGCTGTTAAAAAAGAACGGGTATTGAAATATTTTGGCAGCCTCCCATCCCATGTTCAGTATGTCCCAGTGGATTTTACAAAGGACAATCTGCTGTCATCCTTGGAAAGCGTGGGATACGACGCCTCCGCTAAAACTGTTTTCACGTTTGAAGGAGTCTCCATGTATCTTGACGAGTCGGCGGTCAGGGAAACCCTTGGCTTCATTCTGAACAACTCGGGTTCCGGCTCTGCAGTCATGTTCGATTATGTCTTTTCGGAGGCGCTGGAAGGGAAAATGAAAAGCAAAATCATCACGCATATGAACAATCTCAAATTCATTTTTCATGAATCGATCAATTTCGGTATTGGAATCGGATTGGCTGAAGGATTTCTTAAAAGCATGGGCTTTGATGCATCTGAAGACTTTCCGCCTGACAAACTGTATGACCTGTACCTGAAGCCCCATACCCCGAGTCGGACGATTTCCGATGTGTACGGCATAGCAATAGGCTGGAAATGAAAGCACATGATTAAAGGCCGCACCGGTTGCTAATGTAAACGGATGCGGCTTTTTTCAGGCAATCAAATCAGTTACTTCAGATATTTCTCCACATTATCCTGTGTTATAAGAACATGGTCAATGATGTACTCTGCACTCACATCCTTTCCGGAAACCGCTTCAATCAAAGCATTTACAGCAGTCTGGGCCTGTTTGTCCGCATTCTGGGATATGGTACAGGCCATCCGCCCTTCCTGAATGGCCCTCAGACCATCCGGCGTAGCGTCCAGGGCGAATATTTTTACCCTGTCCGCCAACCCTGCTTCTTCGACGGCCTTGATGGCTCCCATGGCCATGTCATCATTCTGGGATACCACTGCATCGAATTGTTTTCCTGACTGAATCCAGTTCTCTACGATAGAAAATGAATCCCCGCGCACCCAGTTTCCAGATTGTTCCGCAATGACCCGGATATCGGGGTATTGTTCCAGTACCCTGCGATAGCCTTGATTACGGCCAACCTGCGCATCTCCCCCCATCGGTCCATGCAGAATGACAATCTTTCCTTTGCCATTCAATCTGGCTGCAGCCTCATCCATTTCCATCATGCCGCCCTGAATCATGTGGACTCCGACGAAGGAGGTTGCCGATTCCTGATTAGAAACCCTCTGGTTAAAGGTGATGATGGGGATGCCGGCCGACTTGCAGGCCAAAACTGCTGGAGCCAGAACATCCCTGGATACCGGTTCAATAAGAATTCCGTCTATCCCCTGGGTTATCAGATTCTCCACCTGCCCTACCTGTTTTTCAGCATTTTGGTTGGCGTCATACACCGACATCTCAACACCTGCGCTCTTTGCGACTTCAACAATAGTACGGGTGACTCCCACAATGAAGTCATTCTGCTGATGTGAAGCACAGAACGCGAAATGCATTGATACGGATGGGACAGGATTCATGACTTCCGGTACGGTATCCGGGATGTCTTTTTTTGCATCCCGTACACATCCAAGAATGAAAAGTGAGAGCAATAAAACCAATCCTATTCTTTTAATGGACATTCCCATGATTTTTCCTCCAATGGGAGTTCATATTGAGGATATGTTCTGATTACTGATGCTCTCACTATACCCCTTCCCAATTGGCGTTTCAACTGGCTTGATGCAAAATAAGCCTTCCTGCTGCAGACGGATTCTCTCTGCAGCGGGAAGGTCAATGGGGGGGCTATTCCAGTTATCCTATTTTATGAACTGATCCACGTTCTCAATCGTAATCAGTGTGAATTCCACTAGTTTTACAGGCTCTACAGTTTCACCATTTGCTAAGGCAAAGGCTGCTTTCATGGCTTCTAAGCCCTGAATGGTAGTACTCTGAGTCC